>JBEIFO010000006.1:0-20646 GCA_040382375.1 Crocinitomicaceae bacterium | reverse complement strand
CTACAGCAGAACAAATGCAGAACTCGAACGCGGAATGTTTCGAGTGAAAGGCGATACGGTGGATATATTCTTGGCTTATGCAGACTACGCTTTGCGCGTGGTGTTTTTCGGAAATGAAATTGAAAGTATCAAGATGTTGGACCCCGTGCTCGGAAAGACATCCAAATCTTTCGACCAGACAACAGTTTTTCCAGCGAACTTGTTTGTGACGTCTAAAGAGACGCTGCACGATGCCATTTGGCAGATACAACAAGACATGGTTGTGCAAACCACCAATTTCAACAAAGAAGGAAAATCGTTAGAAGCGAAACGATTAGAGGAGCGAGTGAACTACGATATTGAAATGATGAAAGAACTCGGCTATTGTTCGGGTATTGAAAACTATTCGCGTTATTTCGATAGAAGACAAGCAGGGGAGAGGCCGTTCTGTTTATTGGATTATTTTCCCAATGATTTTTTAATGGTCATCGATGAGAGTCACGTTGCAGTTCCTCAAGTGGGAGCCATGTTTGGAGGAGACCGTTCGCGTAAAGTGAATCTCATTGAGCACGGATTCCGACTCATTTCAGCCATGGATAATCGTCCGCTAACCTTTGATGAATTTGAGTCAATTCAGAATCAAGTCATCTTCGTTTCAGCAACACCCGCCGATTTTGAATTGCGCAAGACGGAAGGGGTAGTCATCGAACAAGTGGTTCGTCCTACTGGATTGTTAGATCCACCTATCGAAGTTCGTCCTTCCTTAAATCAAGTAGATGATTTAATGAATGAAATTCAGAAAACGATTGATGCAAATGAACGAGTTCTCGTTACAACGTTAACCAAGCGTATGGCGGAAGAGCTTCATAAATATCTCGAGCGAATGAATGTGAAATGCAGGTACATTCATAGTGAAGTAAACACACTCGAACGAATTAATATTTTAGCTCAACTGCGCGAAGGTGAAATCGATGTGTTAATTGGTGTTAATTTGTTGAGAGAGGGATTGGATCTTCCTGAAGTAAGTCTTGTTGCCATTTTAGATGCCGACAAAGAAGGTTTTTTAAGAAATAGAAGATCTCTTACACAAACGGCAGGAAGGGCTGCGCGTAATATTCATGGTAGGGTAATTTTATATGCCGATAAAATAACGGGCAGCATGGCACAGACCATAGATGAAACAGAGCGCAGAAGACAGAAGCAAATGGAATTTAATACGCTGAATGGAATTGAACCCACACAGATTATGAAGCACAAATCGTCTATTCTTCGTCAGGCCAGCGATATTCTTGAAATGAAACCGCGCATGTATTCCGAAGGAGATTTTTCAAGGCCTTCGATTGCTGCGGATCCTGTTATGGCGAATTGGGGCGAAAAGGAAATTCAGAAGGCCATGTCAGCTTCCAAACGGAAAATGGAAAAAGCGGCAGAGAATTTGGAATTCATGGAAGCCGCTCAATACAGAGATGAGATGAAGGCCTTAGAAGAACGATTAACAGAACTAAATTCGAATCCATTATGAGAAAGCACTTGACTATTTTATCAGCAACGCTTTTAATGTTGTTGTCGGTTTCATGCAAAAGGAACAAAGAGTTGGCAGCAGTGCCCGTAAAAGATTTTCCAAGTATTGAAAACATTCTTCCCATTCAGTTACCCGCGGAAATAAATTACAAAGGGCAATCGGATAATTTCGAAATACTTGAAACGCATCAAGATGGTGGGTTCTTAATGGTAAAAGTTGCTTATTCTGGTGGTTGTAACGAACACTTTTTCGAAGCGTCTTGGGACGAACTACACATGAAAAGTTTGCCGCCGCAGGTGAATGTGCGACTTACGCATGTCAACAATGATGACGCCTGCCGAGCACGAATAGAGAAAGAGCTTGCGATAGATCTTCGCAAGTTGTTTTTGAATATCCCCAACGATGTAGTCGTTATTTTGAATGGAAATGTAGAGGGGAAGATTCTTGTAGCTCCTCAGGAATAGGAATTCCAAGAACAGTTTTTTTTTGTTGTTCGGTTTTGTAAAGATTGAATTATCTTCACTTTCGAAACCAAAAATCTCATGATAAAAAAATTACTTTCAGTATTTGCCTTTTCGTTTGCATTTGCAGCAATGGCTCAAGTTTCTTTCGGCGGTTTTCCATACAATTGGGAGGATAAGCACGTAAGCTCACAAATATTGTTCAACACGATGCCAGCCATAGATATGGAGGCGCTAGCTGCTGAAGATGCAGTTGTTGATCAATACAAGGAAGCTCCTTACCGCTTCGGGTTTGAGCACGAAACAGCTTTCGGTTTGAATCAAGCCCCTTGGAGATCAATCGAAAACGATAAGAGCATTTGGCAATTCGGAATTGAATGTGCTGGAGCAAGAACAATCAATTTGATTTTGGAAGATTTTTATCTTCCAAAGGGCGCTGAGATGTTCATTTGGTCTGCCGATCGTGAGGAGTTTTTAGGTTCATTTAACCACAAAAACAATCAAGAATATCGCGTGTTAGCAACATCGATTCTTCAACACGACAAAATAGTGGTTGAAGTTCAAGCAAGCAACGCAGTAAAAGATCAAGTGTCTTTTGTTATTTCAATGGTTGTTCACGGCTACCGTCCGGTATTGATGAACCACTTTGCAGATTTCGATGAAGATCGTGGACCTTATGGAACAAGTGGTTCATGCAACAATAATGTGAATTGCGCGGTAGGATCTGCGTGGCAAGTTGAAAAGAAATCGGTAGCGTTGATATTAAGTGGGGGGTCGGCTATATGTACAGGTGCCCTGGTAAACAACACGTCTAATGATGGAACACCTTATTTCTTAACAGCTGAACATTGCTACCCTGGCTTTGGTACCCCAAATTGGGTGTTCGTTTTCAATCACGAAACAACTGGTTGCACCGGAACTACGGGTCCAACAAATCAAACCATTTCGGGAAGTACATTGAGAGCAAAAAGAGACGGTAGCGATTTTTGTTTGTTAGAGCTTAGTTCAGTTCCGCCAGCGAATTACAATGTTCAATATGCCGGTTGGGATGCCACTGATGCGGCAACTGTGACTTCAGCAACTTGCATTCACCATCCTTCAGGAGACTTAAAAAAGATTTCATTTGAAAACAATGCTGTTCCTCAAGGAACATGGTCAGGCGCGCAAACTTGGGAGGTTCAGCAGTGGGATGATGGAATTACAGAGGGAGGATCTTCAGGTTCGCCCTTGTTCGACCAAAACCACAGAATCATAGGTCAGTTATTTGGAGGAGCTTCTGCTTGTAACGGTTCAACTGAAAACGGCCAAGGCGATTCGTATGGTCGATTTGGAGTGAGCTGGGATGCAGGTGCTTCAGCTTCATCTCGATTGAAAGAATGGCTTGATCCAGGAAATACAGGAACACTAATCCTTGATGGTTATCCAACAGGATCTGTGGCTGTTCAATTAGATGCCTCTGCTGCAAGCATCACAAACATTCCTTCAAACATCTGTGGAAATTCGGTATCGCCTGTTTTCTCATTGCTGAACAATGGAGCTACTACTTTAACGTCTTGCACCATTCAATACACTGTAAACGGAGGGTCGCTTCAAACCATAAACTGGACGGGTTCTCTTGCACAATACGCATCGGCTAACGTTAATCTGCCTGCTATTACATTAATAAACGGGGCGAATACTATTGTCGTGACCGTAGTTAATCCGAACGGTTCTACCGATCAGAATTCAAATAACAACTCTGTTTCTATCTCGTGTAATGCGGTGGTTGGTCCAACGGTTACGGTTACGGTAGGTATCACATTCGATAATTATTCGGAAGAAACATCTTGGGAAATTACTCAAAATGGAAACGTACTAGCTTCATCAAATGGGTTGTATCCTGCCGGAGCTACTTCAATAAGTGAATCGGTATGTCTTGCACCAGGTTGCTATGACTTCACTATTAACGACGATTATGGCGATGGTATTTGTTGTGCCTACGGTAACGGAAGCTACGCGGTTTCTAACGCAGCTGGGGCATCATTAGCTGCAGGCGGCACCTTCACAAACTCAGAAACCACTAACTTCTGTGTTTCAGGAAATAGTGTTGAAGGTATGACGGAAACAGCGATTACACTTTATCCAAACCCAGCTCAAAACGAAATTCAATTGATTGGCGCTTTGGCGAACTCTTCACTTTACATTATTGACGTGGCTGGAAATGTTGTTGTTTCAACAAAAACATTGAGCGCAAATGTTAAAGTCGATACCTCGTCTTTGGCAAACGGATATTACATTGTGAAGTTGGTTTCTGCTGGGAAAGTAGATTCACTTCCATTAATCATTAAAAAGTAAATAGAATCGCGTCTTTTGTGAATAAATAGGGCCGGGCAACCGGCCTTTTTTATTGTTCGGAGCAAGTTCAAAGAGTAATTTCGCAGGACTCATGGAAAAAACAATTGCTATTTGGATTTGGAATTTCTCTATTGTTGAATTAGCGCTGCTAACTGTTGTAGTGCTTTCGTTTTTTTGTCAGGTTTACTATAACCTCAGATATTTTTTGTCTGCAACAAAAGGAAAGAAGGTGGAAGGTGATTCTCCAGATGGTGTCTCTGTCATAGTCTGCGCAAGAAACGAAGAAGCGAACCTGATGGAATTGATTCCAATAATAATGGAACAGGAGTTTCGTAAGTTTCAACTTATTGTTGTAAACGATAGCAGCTGGGACGATACAGCTGATATTCTGAAGGCATTGCAAGTTTCATATCCAAGTATGCACATCATTGAAATAAATGAGGATAAGCAAATAATGCAAGGAAAGAAATTTGCCTTAACCTTAGGAATCAAGGCAGCCATGTATGATGTGATCTTGCTTACAGATGCAGACTGCAGACCAACCAATGGGAATTGGATTACCGAGATGACCAAAGGCATTGGTGAGAGAAAAGAAATTGCGCTCGGTTTTAGCGGGTATAAAAAGTACCCGGGCTATTTAAACAAGCTCATTCGTTTTGATGCCTTTGTTGCTGGTTTGAATTATTTAGGTTTTGCTAAATTGGGAAGGCCATACATGGGCGTAGGCCGCAATTTGTGCTATACCAAAACAGCATTTTTCCGCATTGGGGGCTTTCGTACGCATTACAAATTGGCCTCTGGTGACGACGATTTGTTTGTAAAGGAAGCCTCTACTGCCCGAAACACTCAAAACATGTTTCATTACGAAGCGCAGACTATTTCGGAACCACATAAGACATGGGCCAAATGGTCGTTTCAAAAGAAAAGGCATTTTACTACAGCTCCTTTGTACAAAGGGAGTGTTAAATTTTCATTGATGATTTGGCCTGCAACATATTTTCTTTTGTGGATGGCGGCGATAGCACTTTCTATCATTTATCCGAATCCTGTGCTTTGGGCCGTTATGGGTGGATTAATTTTCTTTAGATACCTCGTTCAGTTTATAGTTTTGAACGTCTCATGTAATAAACTAAAAATTTCGAAAGATATTCTTTGGTTATTCCCCTTGTTAGAGAAGCATCTTTTTTTAGTACATTCGATGCTTTACCTACAGAACCTCGTTCGTAAACCTCAGAAATGGAATTGATAGATCATTTATCGGATAAGGCCAAGAAGGATTACATGCTTGTGCAGCGTGCGTTGAACGATAAAGATCAGCGTGCTTACACCGAATTAATGGGCAGGTATAAAGACTCTGTGTTCTATATGCTTCTGAAAATGGTAAATAACTCAGATGATGCTGAAGATTTAACCATTGAAACATTTGGCAAGGCCTTCAAGCGATTGGATCAATACACCCCTCAATTTGCCTTTTCAACATGGCTGTTCAAAATTGCCTCAAATCATTCAATCGATTTTATACGTAAAAAGCGAATAAGAGCGATTTCAATTGATCAGGGATACTCGAATGAAGATGGGGAGACCTATGTAATTCCTGTAAAAGAGGAGAGCCTCGATCCAGAAGAGTCGATGCAGAAAGACGAGCGTATTCAGCGCATGCGCGATGTTGTAGAAAAATTGAAACCACGTTACAAGCGATTGGTTGAATTAAGATATTTTGAAGAAAAATCATACGAGGAAATCTCCGAGATTTTAGAATTACCCTTAGGAACGGTAAAAGCACAGCTCTTCCGTGCACGTGATTTCATGTTTGAATTAATGAAAACTACCAAGGGTAACTTTTAATGTCGATTAGAGAAAAACTTTCACCCTATTTTACTTTCACGGAAGTGCAATGGGAACAATTCCAAAAGCTAGAAGAAGTTATTTTAGATTGGAATACACGTGTAAACGTTGTTTCAAGAAAAGATACAAGTGAATTTGTTGAACGCCATGTTTTGCACAGCTTGAGTATTTTCAAATTCTTACCCTTCACCCCAAAGTCTCATATCCTTGATTTGGGAACCGGTGGTGGATTCCCAGGACTGCCTTTGGCAATCGCAAATCCAGATTCGGAATTTCTTTTGGTAGATAGCATTGGAAAAAAAATCATGGTCGTTAATGAAGCCATAGAATTCATAGGTTTGAAAAACGTGAAAACCATTCACGGCAGAGTAGAGGCCGTAAAAGGTCAATTCGATTTTGTGGTTAGTCGTGCCGTTGCGCCTGCCGAAGAGTTGTTAATGTGGACCAATGGCAAGTACAAAAAAGCCGATCAGAATGGAATTCCGAACGGCTTAATTTGTTTGAAAGGCGGAGATTTGAAAGAAGAGCTTAAGTCACTGAAAAAGCATGCGGAAATCTTCGAATTGTCTCAGTACTTCCCGCAAGAGTTATTCGAAACGAAGAAGCTCGTCTATATCCCTCAATAATTATTTTTGCTCCAAGGCATTCCTGAAATGGTAGTGCTCGGTTACCCTTTCTTCGTTTGATTGAAAAGGACGGATGGTTCCTTTTTTATCACTGAAAAAGCAAGGGCTTTTCGTACCCTGATGGCTCAGAGATTTCACCGAAGAGCTACAAGAAGCAAGTCCGGCGCTGATTACAACTGCTGCTAAGACGAATTTTAGTTTATTCATAGTTGTTTAGTTTTAGTTTAGAAAAGGTCTTCTACAAAAAAGGCACTCAAAATTTGAGAGCCTTTTTCGTAAACCTGCAAGGGAATTTTGAAACCAACACGCAGCTTGGACTGCGTAACCAATTATAAGACGTTGAATTAAAGATAGGGTTGCCTCTTTTTTTTAAAGAAATTTATACCCGACCCCCCGAATGGATAAAAAACGCTTGTCGGCATTGGGGTGTGACTCGAAAATTTTTCTGAAGTTGAGAATGAAATTATCAATGGTTCTGTTGTGCGTAACAGTATCGTACCCCCAAACTTTTTCTAAGATCTCTTCTCTGCTTACAGCTTCGCCCTGCTTGGAGATGAGCAACCGCAAAAGCATAGCCTCCCTCTTCGAAATAGAGAGCATCCCTTCCGGCGTTTCAACTTCATATTTGTTGAAATGAATGGTGCATGGGCCAATGGAGAACTTTTCTAAATCTTCAATGGTGCGGTGACCGTCGGATTTTCGAACGATAAGTTTTTTGCTGCGAAGCAAAAGCTCTTCCCACTCAAAGGGCTTAGCCAAATAATCATCGCCACCCACTTTCAGCCCTTCAACTTTGTCTTTGCCTGTTCCCTTTGCTGAAAGAAAAAGCACAGGCGTTTGATTGCCACCAAGTCGAAGAGATTCGCAAATGGAAATGCCATCCATCTCGGGAAGCATTACGTCGAGAATAATTAAGTCGTAGAATTTTTCCTGAGCGTTTTTCAAGGCAGACAGTCCATTGGATTCAACGTGCACTTCAAAACCCTCCAATTCGAAATTGAGTTTCAATGTTTTCGCAATTGAATTTTCATCCTCTGCAATCAATAATCGATAGATGTTCTGTGTGTTTTTCACACCGCAAATTTATGCTACCTTGCACGCAAATTACAGATATGGAGCATAAATTCCATCCGGAAAATATGATCTCTCATTTAGGGATCGAAATATTGAAGAATGAGCCAGGTTGTGTAGAAGCCAGAATGCCCGTGGATAAACGGACCATTCAGCCTTTCGGACTTCTTCATGGCGGTGCTAGTGCGGTATTAGCAGAAACAATCGGAAGTATTGGGGCGTATGAGGCTGTGAAGGCAGATGGCGGAATTGCCGTTGGACTAGAACTGAACATTAATCATTTGAAATCTGCCACAACCGACTTTGTCTATGGTGTGGGTGAAGCCATTCACATGGGGAAAAGAACGCAAGTGTGGGATGTGAAAATTCGAGATCATGCTGATAATCTTATTGCGATAGCTCGATTAACAGTTCTGGTTCAATACGCGAAATGAGCACCATCCGATTGCGACTTCCTCAATCAGGGTTTGAGAAAAACGCTCACCCTTCACGCACGTTTGTTTTGAAAAGTGAATTTCGTGGTGAAGTGAATTTTATCAGTTCTGATGAGAGATATATGCAAGCCGTTGAAAATGGAATTGCTCTTATCGCGAATGATCAGGCAAAAAAAATAGTATTAAGTCGAATAGTATCCTTTCCTCATCGAGGCCTTACTGCCGAAGGCGTGTTTAATTTGTTGAATGAGAAATTCCCCGACGCGGCAGTGTTCGCATTTACAGACGAGCAAGACGCGCAATGGGTGGGAGCAACACCCGAGCTACTCTTCAGAAAGCGAGGGGATTCATACACCACGATAAGTTTGGCCGGAACCCGAAAATCAGGGGCAACTGAAGATTGGGGGGCGAAAGAAATACAGGAACAAAATCTTGTGACCGAATTCATTCAGCATGAATTAGAACTACTAGGGGCTGAGAGAATTCTCTGCGGGGAAGTTCAAACGCGAAACGCAGGTTCCATCGAGCACCTCTGCAACGAAATAACATTTGACTTTTCAGGTGATTGGAAAAACGTCATGAAGGCATTACATCCAACACCTGCAGTTTGCGGAATGCCCCGAAACGAGGCGAAAGAAATCATTCAGCAAATTGAACAGCACGATCGCGAATATTACACCGGTTTAATTGGAATTGAGCAAGGCGAGAATGTTGATCTGTATGTGATTCTACGTTGCTTGAAAATAGAAGAGTCAAAACTGCATGTGTTTGTTGGAGCAGGAATCACGAAAGATAGCCTTCCAGAGCTTGAAGCGCGTGAGACGCGTTGGAAAGCCCAGTCATTAACAGACGTAATTTTTTAACATTTGAACGATTCATTCGTCGCGGTGTTTCTATCTTCGTGGCCCGCATGAAAATCTCATCGAAAAAAGTAGTTTCTTATATTTTGGGTGCGCTGAAAAGCGCAGGCATAACCGACGTTGTGCTAACTCCAGGTTCTCGAAATGCACCTTTCAGTATCTCCATAGCGAACACTCCTTTTTTTGAAACCTATTCTATCGTCGATGAAAGATCAGCCGCATTTTTTGCAATGGGTCTTTCTCAGCAATCGAAGAGACCAACGGTTTTGATTTGCACAAGTGGAACGGCCCTGTTGAATTACGCTCCTGCTATTGCAGAAGCCTACTACCAAAGAATTCCATTGCTTGTCATATCAGCAGACAGACCCGAAGAGTGGATAGACAGAGGCGAAGGACAGAGCATTCGTCAGAACAATGTCTTTCAAAATTATTCAGATTATTCAGCTTGTTTAATTGCCGATGAAAAGGAAGGTTCCGTTCACAACAAAGAGATCATTCAAAACACATTTCAATACCTTCTTTCGAACAACGGTCCCGTTCATTTGAATGTGCCGTTTCAAGAGCCGTTGTACGAACTTATCGACTGCGAAGAACTTCCTTCATTTCAATTTGAAACGAAAGAGAATTCGATTGATGTTCTGAAGGAAGTAAACGAAAGTCTTGAAATAATTCAGCAAGCTGAAAGAATCATGGTTCTTGTTGGACAGCACGTTTATGAAGACTTCTCGGAGGAACTGGAACAATTCAATCAGCTGCAACAAGTCGCTGTTCTCACTGAAACACATGCCAATGTGAACATTGAAAATGCCTTTCCATGCATTGATCGGATGATTATGGGTTTAGGCGGAAACGCGCAACAGACTTTGGCTCCAGACGTATTGATTACAATTGGAACGAATGTCATTTCAAGAAAAATTAAGGCCATTTTAAGAAAGGCGAAGGCGAAGCATATTCAAGTGGGATTGAATGAGAAGGCAATGGATACCTTCGATTGCCTTGAAGTACAATGCAATCTTTCTCCGCAAGAGTTTTTCAATTCATTGAAAAAGATTGAAAGTAAATATCAATGGAAGAATGAATTGCTTTCCATTCAAGAAAATCAAATCAAGCAAGTGGAAGCGTGGTTGCCCAGTGCAGCTTTTTCCGATTTGACTGTTTTTTCTTTCATCTTGAATTCCATTCCGCATGGAATAGATCTTCAAATGGGAAACAGTTCGGTGGTGCGATACATTCAGCTTTTCAATCAGAATAAAAACCTAACTTATTTTGGAAACAGGGGTGTTGCGGGAATAGACGGTTCTACAAGCACGGCCATTGGCGCGGCTTGGAAGACGAAGAAACCGACTCTTTTGATTTCGGGAGATCTATCGTTTCATTACGACAGCAATGCTTTCTGGAATAACTACCTTTCAAATCAGTTCAAAGTTATTGTCATTAACAACGGCGGCGGCGGAATTTTTCGCATCATTGACGGGTCGAAAGACACCGCACATCTTGAACAGTTTTTTGAAACATCACACAGCAGCAAGTCCATCAAAGGCATTGCAGATTTATACAACCTGAATTATTTCAGCGCAGCGAATAATGATGAATTGAATGAAGTGTTACCTTTGTTCTTCAACAAGAATAATGTTTCTGTGTTAGAAATATTCACACACAAAGAAGATAATCCGAAGGCCTTAGACGCCTTCTTTCAACATACACAAAAGATATGAGTGCACAGTGGACATCCATTAAAGATTACGAGGATATTCGATTTGAATTCTTCGAAGGAATTGCGAAAATCACCATCAACAGACCGCAGGTGTACAACGCGTTCAGACCGCAAACGAATGTGGAAATGATTGAGGCCATGGACATTTGTCGTGAGCGTCAAGATATTGCTGTAGTAGTTCTAACTGGTGAAGGTGACAAAGCATTTTGTAGCGGTGGCGATCAGAATGTGAAAGGTGTTGGCGGTTATGTTGACGAACGCGGTGTTCCACGTTTGAATGTGTTGGACTTGCACAAACGCATTCGTGAACTGCCTAAGCCAGTCATTGCAATGGTAAACGGTTATGCCATCGGAGGCGGACACGTGCTGCACGTGGTGTGCGATTTAACGATTGCTTCAGACAATGCGCGTTTCGGACAAACAGGTCCGAAGGTGGGAAGCTTCGATGCCGGATTTGGGTCTAGTTATTTGGCAAGACAGGTCGGGCAAAAGAAAGCAAGAGAGATTTGGTTTTTGTGCGAGCAATACACCGCTGCTGAAGCTGAAGCCATGGGCATGGTGAACAAAGTAGTGAAGTTGGAAGAGTTGGAAGCAACAACCGTTCAATGGTGCAAGACCATTATGAAAAGAAGTCCGTTGGCGATTCGAATGATTAAACGCGGATTGAACGCTGAGCTTGATGGCCAGCGTGGATTGATGGAATTCGCAGGTGACGCAACGCTGTTATATTATTTAACCGAAGAAGCTCAGGAAGGGAAGAAGGCATTCTTAGAAAAACGCGATCCCGACTTCCAACAATTCCCGAAGTTCCCATAATGGTGAAACATTGGATTACTGCTATGCGCTTGCGTACGCTTCCTTTAGCGGCGGCAGGTATCTTGGCCGGCAGTGCGGGATTGAAGCCCGAAATTATTTCGTCTTCGATTTTTCTGTTGGCTCTATTAACCGCATTGGCTCTACAAATTTTCTCGAATTTAGCAAACGACTACGGGGACTTTCAAAACGGTGCCGACGGAAAAGATCGCGTGGGGCCAGCTCGCATGGTTCAAAGTGGAAATATTTCAGCACAACAAATGAAGCGTGGACTCTATGTTTCAGGAGCCATTGCTTTTGCGCTTGGAATATTATTGTTGAATGAAGTCTTTGTGGTGAAGAAAAACTGGCTCGGATTCGGGCTTTATTTAGGCCTCGGTATCTCTGCAATTTGGGCGGCGTTCAGATACACCGCAGGAAAGAATCCTTATGGATACAAAGGGCTAGGCGATTTGTTTGTCTTCTTGTTTTTCGGAGTGGTTTCAGTTTTATCGATGTCATATTTCCTTTCTGGAAAGGTTGGCATAATAGCCATTTTGAATACAGTTATTGTTGGAATGTTGAGCATGGCCGTTCTTCACTTGAACAATCTTCGCGACCATGTCTCCGATGCGAAAGCAGGAAAGCACACATTAGTAGTGAAGCTAGGTTTTGAAAAAGGAAAGAAATTGCATTTCGTTTGGTTGGGATTGGCATTCCTTGCCGCAGTTACTGAAGTATTCATTACCCCCTCTCATTACGCGTTCTATTTGCTTCCATTTACGATACTTGTCGTGCATGCGAAAAAAGTATACTCCTGCGCGAATCCGCAGCTTCTCGATTCAGAATTAAAGAAGGTAGCACTTTCAACATTCGCGATTGCGCTGCTCTTGCTCATTTTTTTTCCGAACGTGTAAGTTCGAATAGTATATTTGAACATGGCTTCAAGCAGAGAAATTAAAGGAATTGCTATATCATATCTATTAGCTATTGTAGGTACAATTTTATCAAACGAAACATTCGTGTTAAAAGATATCTTGTATGTTTTAAAGTCAACCCCACCCTACAGAAACACGCAAGAGATTTATTTCATTTGGTTTGGATTTTTTCCTGCTCTGTTTCTTTTTTTGAATGGATATACCATGACGCTTGCTTTTAAATCAAAGAAGCAGAGTAGAAGCCGATTAATGGGTCATTACAGTAGAAGAGGTTTAGTGCTTCTTGTGCTGGGGTTGTTTTTTATCGGTTTTTGGCCAGCGAATATCCTCATTATAGCGGGTGTTTGCTTTTTTGTTTCGCCGCTATTTATTCGGTGGGAATCTGTTCTTCTTCAGATTTTACTTTTTTCAGTAGTTCTTTTGTCAACGGTATTAGGAAATATAGATGTCCCTATTTACCCTTCTTTTTCAGGAATAAAAATTCTTGACGCCAACTTCATGAACATTCTAGGTTTTTTATTTTTTAATGGATATTACTCCGTGCTACCCTGGATTTCGTTTTTTATTCTAGGCATTGTGTACGGAAAATCTCAGATTAGGTTAAAGGGATGGTTCCCTCCAATTGCCATTTTAGGCGCTGTTATTACCATTGCTGGAATTGTTGTTCAGCCTTTTTTAAATAAGATGTTTGGAGATATTGGCGAGTTGAATGTTTTCTCGAGTGAAATTATGAGCATTCGCTTTCATAGTTTTTCCTTTATTCTGTTTGAATCTGGGCTTGTTCTAATGGCTGTAAGTACGATAAATTATTTCGGGAAGAAATGGAATGAAACAATAGGAGGTGCAAAAATTATTGGATGGATAGATCGTTTCTCGTCTTCGAAATACACTTTGTATTTTTTCGTGTGTTTAGAAACGGGCGTGCTGTGGTCATTGGTGAAAGGAGGAAATCAAGCTCGGATATATTGGTTTAAATCAATCTGGATTTTAATTCCAACATCTTTGGCAATGATGGCCTTGTCTTTTTTATTGGTGCTTTGGTGGAAGAAAAAAGTCACGGATAAAGCTCCAGTGGAGTGGTTGCTTAAGAACATTTCAGGATCAAGGAAATGAGATGGATATTTTCTCATCGTATCCTTCAGTTTAATAAACCGGCGAAAACAAGTCGAGATGTTCTTACAGAACGCGACAGTTGGATTCTACAGTTGGTAGATTCTGATGGAATTGTCTTGGGTGAAGGAGAGGTGGCTCCGTTGTGGGGATTAAGCAAGGAAACGAAAGAAGAGGTTTTGTCTGAGCTAGATCGCATAACTAAAATAGAAAATAGTATCGAAGTTTCTTCATCAGTCTCCTCTGTGCAATGCGCTATTGATGCAGCAATTGCAGGATTCCATTCGAATCAAATCGATTTTCCTTTCATTCTTAAAAATGAATTGAGTGCCATTTCAATCAATGGACTCATTTGGATGAATGGTATTGAGGAGATGAGAACGGAAGCGAGAAGGAAATTCGATGAAGGAAGCAGATGCATCAAATTGAAAATCGGCGCTTTGAATTTCGCAGAAGAATTGAATTTGATTCAAGAAATTCGTTCTTGGGGAAATGAAGATGAACTTACCATTCGCGTTGATGCCAATGGCGCATTTCGCGAAGAAGAAGCATTGGAGAAATTAAAGCAACTTTCGGAGTTTAGTCTACACAGCATTGAGCAACCCATAAAGGCTGGGCAATTGGAAAACATGTTTAAGTTGTGCGCTGAGTCGCCTGTTCCGATTGCCTTCGATGAAGAATTGATTGGAAGTAATCCAGAAGATTTTGAATCGTTTCTACATTTGGGTAAACCCTCATATTTAGTGGTGAAGCCTTCGCTGCATGGTGGATATACAGCTGCTGAAAATTGGAAGGCTTGGGCCGATAAGCACGGAATAGGTTTTTGGGTGACCTCTTCGTTAGAAAGCAATGTTGGTTTGAATCATCTTGCGAATTGGGTCTGTAAAATGAAGTTGGAAGGTGTTCAAGGTTTAGGAACAGGGAGCTTGTTCAGCAACAACAGTGAAGCCAAGTGGAAAGTGGAAGGCGAATTACTTATTCCGATTCTATCATGATCAACCTTGCACTTTCGGGAGGCGATATGATTTTGGCCTATGCTGAAATTGAAAAAGAATGGAACGAAGCAGAATTCATTTCGTTTCAAACTTCAGGATCTACAGGTACTCCAAAGGTGATAACATTTACGAAGGAACGGGTTGCCCGCTCTGCCCAACGAACAGCATTGTTTTTCAACCTAAATAAAAACGCCGAAGTATTTTGCGCGTTACCCCCCATTTATGTAGCTGGAAAAATGATGGCTCTACGCGCAATCATTAATGACTGGAACCTCACTTGGCAAGCGCCTTCAACGCATCCGGATATTCAAACTAATTATGATTTTGCTGCATTCACATCGCAACAATGTGTTGAAATTATCGGAAGTTCACCATCCTCTTTGAATCGAATCAAGAACATTTTACTCGGTGGTGGTCCCATTTCCGAACAGGTCATTCAATTCGCAGAAAACATAGAAACAACTATTTGGGAAGGATACGGAATGACCGAAACCCTGACCCATGTGGCTATGCGTGACGTTAAGAGGGAGAAGTGTTTTAGTCCGCTTCAGGGTGTTCAGTTTTCTCAAGGTGAAAAAGGAAATTTAATCATTGAAGATTCTTGGTTGAAGCTTCCTGCTTTCGAAACAAACGATATTGTTGAATTTGTAGAAGAGGGATTTGTGGTGAAGGGAAGATTGGATCATGTCATTATTTCCGGAGGAGTAAAAATCTTTCCGGAGGAAATTGAAGGAATGCTTTCGACAGTTGTTGTTCAACCATACTATATTTCTTCATTGCCCGACGAAGTTCTTGGGCAAAAGGTAGTGTTGTATGTGGAAGGCGACACGCAAGATTTCCAACAAGAAAAAATTAATCAATTGAATTTGGGCATTCGTAAGCCACGAGAAATAATTTTTAAGTCGAAGTTTAATCGAACCGCAAGCGGAAAAATCATTCGAGAATTATGAAAATAGTATTCGCCTCGGGAAATAAAAACAAGCTGCAAGAGATTCAAGCCGCTTTGCCTGCGGGCATTGAAGTGGTTTCTATGCGTGATCTTGGAGTGAATGATGAAATTCCAGAGACCACGGGAACGCTCGAAGGGAACGCCGAACAAAAGGCGCGATTCGTATTTGAAAAAACGGGGTTGTCTTGTTTCTCAGACGATACAGGATTGGAGATTGAAGCATTGAATGGAAGACCCGGAGTGGACTCTGCCGTCTATGCAGGCGAGCCACGTTCAAACGAACGCAATATTGAAAAGGTGTTGAATGAGATGAAGGGTCAGACCAATAGGAATGCACAGTTCAGATCGGTGTTTTGTTATTGCACGCCTGAAGGAACGCATTATTTTGAAGGAATAGTAAAAGGGAAATTAGGTGTAGGAATTCGCGGAGCCGACGGTTTTGGTTACGATGGAATCTTCCATCCAGATGGAAATTCACGAACTTTCGCTGAAATGACCATAGAAGAAAAGAAATTATTAAGCCATCGCGCGAAAGCGCTTAAGAAGTTCCTTGAATTTATAGCACGAAACTCATAGCAGTTATGTGTATTTTTGTTCTTCCAAATTGAACCTATGGAAATTTATTTAGAATTTGAATCCCCTATCAAAGAACTTCGTCAGCAAATAGAGAAGTTAAGAGAAAGTGAAAAGAAGAATGGGGTAGATGTGCACGCAGCTATTGAAGATTTAGAACGCGCAGTCACAGAAAAAACCAACGAAATTTATTCAACCCTTACCCCGTGGCAACGCGTGTTGGTAAGCCGTCATCCGGAAAGACCCTACACCCTTCAATACATTGAGACAATGACAGAAGGCACTTGGGTTGAACAGCACGGCGACCGCACAGTTAAAGACGATAAAGCCATGGTTGGCGGGTTCGGCTCTATTGACGGAAGAAGTGTCATGTTCATTGGTCAGCAAAAAGGAGCGAATACGAAAATGCGTTCATATCGAAACTTCGGTATGGCCAACCCAGAAGGATATCGCAAGGCGCTTCGATTAATGAAGTTGGCCGAGAAATTCAATAAACCTATTGTTACCCTTATCGATACTCCAGGTGCATTTCCGGGATTGGAAGCTGAGGAACGCGGACAAGGCGAGGCCATTGCAAGAAATTTATTCGAAATGATGCGC
This sequence comes from Crocinitomicaceae bacterium, assembly GCA_040382375.1. Lineage (GTDB taxonomy): Bacteria > Bacteroidota > Bacteroidia > Flavobacteriales_D > Sanyastnellaceae > CAIZGX01. Next base: position 3,843 of record JBEIFO010000006.1, on the reverse strand, counting down.
TTGAAGGTTCCGGTTATCTGTATTATTATTGGTGAAGGAGCATCCGGAGGAGCGTTGGGTATTGGTATTGGAGATCGCGTTTTAATGTTAGAGAATACTTGGTATTCTGTAATTTCTCCCGAATCTTGCTCTACCATTTTATGGAGAAACACAGAACACAAGATGGAAGCTGCATCTGCGCTGAAACTCACGGCTGATGATATGTTCGCGAATAAGTTGGTCGATGGAATTATACGTGAACCCCTTGGTGGAGCGCACAGTAATCCAGAAGCAGCAACGCAGCATTTAAAAGAAGCAATTGTTTCTGCTTTGAATGAATTAGAAAAGCTAGGAGTAGAAGAACGTACCCAACAACGAATTGAAAAATTCTGCGCAATGGGGGTTGTTCAACAATAATTTGAATTTGAGCATTGTAGACTGAAAAATTGATTGTAAATTTGTACCCATTATAAACAAGCTGAAAAAATGAAAAAAGGATTTTCGTCGGTAGTAGTTGCGTTAACAGCAGTTACTCTTATTTTTCAAGGTTGCGCCGGACTTGGCTCAATGCAAAAACACATGGAAGAACTGAACTTTAAAGTGGAACCTAGTCCATTGGAAGTTCACGGAGATTCTGTAAAGATTACGATCACGGGCAAGTTCCCTGAAAAATATTTCGCGAAGTCGGTTTCTGCTCAGGCAACTCCAGCTATTGTATGGAACGGAGGTGAGGCAACGTTTAAAGTTCAAGAATTCAAAGGTGAAAAGGCAACTGGAAACGGTGATGTAATTCCTTTCAAAACAGGAAAGAGCTTCAAATACACGGCAACGGTTCCTTACTCTGCAGGAATGGAATCATCTAAATTAGAAATGCGTATTAAAGGTGCAAAAGGAAGCAAGACAGCTTCTTTTCCAGCAGTTGAAATTGCGAAAGGTGTTATTACAACTCCTTACTTAATGAAGAGCGATGATAAAGTTGCGACCTCAGCAGATAAGTTTGTTCGCAGCACAGACAAGACGATTGAAGCAGTTGTGAACTTCGATTTGAATTCATTTGTCTTAAAGCCAACTGAAATGAAGGATGCAGACATTGTTGAATTGCAAACATTGTTAACGGCTATCAGCACAAATCCTAAAATGGTTGTGACTCAAATTGAATTGCAATCTTATGCATCTCCAGAAGGTGAAATTTTCTCTAACGATAGTCTTGCTGTAAATCGTGCAAGAGTTGGAACGAAAGTAGTTAATACGGTTCTTAAGAATGCTAAATTAGATGCTCTTTACAGTTCATTAATCAAAGAAAATCCAAACGGAGAAGACTGGGAAGGATTCAGAGCTGCGATGGAAAAATCGGCAATTGTTGACCGCGATATTATTGTTCGCATTCTTCAACGAACCACGGACTTGACGGAAAGAAAAACTGAAATCAAGAATATCACAAAGACGTATACTGAGATCAAAGATTTAATCTTCCCAGCACTTCGTCGTTGTAAGATAATTGTTCACTACACTGAGAACGGATACACAGATGCTGAAATGATTTCTTTAGGTAAATCAAACCCTTCTGTTTTGAAATACGAAGAGTTGTTGAAAGCAGCATCGTTAATCGAAGACGCAAACGTTAAAGCTACTATCTACAAAGATGCTGAAACCAAGGCTAACGGTGATTACCGCGCTGCAAACAACTTAGGTGTTGTTTATTACGGTATGAACAAGTCTGCCGAAGCTGCGAAGCAATTCGAAAAAGCATACGGGTTGAAGAAAAATCCTGAGACATCTAACAACATGGGTGTTGTTACTCGTTTGAAAGGCGATAGAAAAGCAGCTATGACGTTATTCACCGAAAGCGGATCGGCAGAGAGCAAATACAACAAAGGATTAATCCTTATTGCAAATGGTGATTACGCTGGTGCGGTTTCTACAATGAAAGATTCAAAGTCCTTCAACTCAGCTTTGGCGAAAATGTTGAATGGTGACAATACTGGTGCTAAGTCAGACTTAGATGCTAGCGGCGATAAATCAGCTCTTGCAGATTACCTTCGTGCTATCATCTGTGCTCGTTCAAAAGATACAGCAGGTCAAGCGTCAAACTTAAGTTCGGCAATAGCGAAAGATGGTTCTTTAGGCGAAAAGTCTAAAATAGATCTTGAATTCTCGAAATAATTCAACTCGATTTATATTGAAAAAGGGACTTCGGTCCCTTTTTTTATTTCGTGTTGAAGGTGTAGGTGAAACCAATGGCCATGAGTTCCTTGAACTGCAAACCTGGTCCAATATCAGCAGGATGAAAAACGCCGTTCTCATCGGTGAGTTCAGGCGATTTAATAATGCGAATATCATCGTCGTAAATTACCTGGGCTGAAATGGTCACCGACAGATATTTATTCACCTTCATGTTGAAGTTGTTTTCCCAATTGACGTCAACATTCTCTGGGTTTTTAGTGTAGTTGGAAAAGAGTTCAAGCTTGCTAGTCCAGTTTACATTTTCTAAAATAACGTTGGTGTAGTTCAACCGAATGTATCCCCCAATTTCGTTACGTCTACGCTTACCAGGAGTCACAATATTTCCATTCGCATCGCGAACGGCTGGCGTAACTCCGAATTGTCCCGCGTTAGCGAGGTCAGCATTCATGACAAACGTTGCTCTGTAGGTCAATGGAGCGAAGAACGCTGAAACGCCTTTCTTGGGCTTGTAATCCATGCCTAGCGCACCTACGGCATAGGCAGGGGCAAACAAATCACTTACTTTCCCTTTGTTGTAATCTGGAAGTCCAGATGGAAGGGTGGTGTAACCGGGGGCAACTTGACTTCGAACAGAAAGCAAAAAGGAGTAATACCAATTTTTCGAGGCCTGTTGTCCATACTTACTTGAAAAATCAAAACGATCCTCTGTTTTTATGGACGGTATTGAAAAGTCTACAATGCTTCTACCGTAAGAAAGGTTCACTGCATTATCCCAGGCACGTTTGTTCTTCCGATAAAGAACAACTGAATTGAAAATGCCTGTTACATTAAATGAGCTATTTCCTCCGGCAGCCCAGTTCTTTAAATACGTTTGTGTGGTGTTAATACTTGAAGAAAGTTTGAAGTACCAACCTGTATCTTGAATAGGAGCCAAAGTTCGCATGGCTCCTTCCTCTTGAGAAATCGGATTCAATACAGGCTGTGCCCACGAGATTATCGGAGATGCTAACATATAGAGCAACAAAAATTTACGCATACATGGCTAAACTAATTTTTCTTTATAGTCATAACGAAAACAATCTAAAACTTATTTAACATTGCAGTATGAATACCGAAGGATATCCGTCGAAGATTGTGATAGCGTGGGGTGAAGCCATCTCAGGGAATCTTGCTATTCGAGAATGGTTATTGGCCAATGGCTATCCTGAATTAGGCGTATTTGTTCACGCGCTCAATAACCAAGACGACGCACGCACGTGGCTTATGGAAAATAATTTTCCGCATCTTATGGCGCTCATCAATGGGGCAGAAGGTAACCCGAATGCTTTGCTGTGGTTGAAGAAGAATAAGTATGATGTGCTAGAGAAAATGGCGCGTGCAGCAGACAATCACGAAGAGTCCTTAATGTGGCTTTTGGAGAAGGACCTTCCAGATATGGCTGCTATTGCGCAACGAATCTGTATCGTGAAAAATGAAATTGAACGACGGAATAACGACATTCATTCGATTTCACCTTTTTAATTTTTTTTCGGAACGTAGGCCAACACATTCATTTTGTCAAATTGAAAGGTGTCGTTTGCCGCTTGTTGAATTTGATCGGCAGTAATTTCTTCCAACTTACGAAACACTTCTTTCATCGTGTCAATTCGGTTGAACTCATGCAAGGTTTTTCCTAGGTTG
>JBEIFO010000005.1:0-21647 GCA_040382375.1 Crocinitomicaceae bacterium | reverse complement strand
GTATTTATGGGTGTTGCATTCAAAAGAAATGGAACATTTGCTTGGGAAACCATCAAGTTGACTTTCTTAGTCCTCACTTTGGTAAAGGCTGCATACATTGTTTTGATTTTTATGCACCTTGGCGACGAAAGAAAGAACCTAAAGTATGTAGTTCTTCTGCCTTATGCAATATTCATCATGTATTTAATCTTTATTGGTTTGTATGAAGGTGTAAGTGTGCAAGAAGGACACAACATCTTCGGCTAAGCTGAAGAACAATGAACAATAAAAAAATAAAAAAGTATATCCTATTGGTGGGTATGCTTTTTTTTATTCCCCTAGCTCTGCTTATTTTCCTTGGACCAATGGGGAAGCATAATTTTACTGAGCCTCTTTATTTCGGCCCGTCCTGTGATACCGGATGCTCCAATTCTGATTATCAGATTCCTGATTTCGCATTTACCAACCAAGAAAATGAGTTAATCAATCGCGATTCACTTTTGGGTAAAATATGGGTGGCTGCATTTGTAGATTTTGAAGATCCAAACCTTCCGAAAATTACCGAGCGATTACTTATCCCGAATTTTAAGTTTCGCATGGAACCGGATATCTCAATCATTTGCTTCGATCCAAACGGATACTCAGATACGGCTGCTGTTAAGGCCTATGTAACTCAGAATTTAAGATACTCGAACAACAAAACAAAGTGGCAATTTCTTCAAGGAGATTCCGCTGCCATGGCTTCATTCGTTCGCAATGGATTTCTGATTCAAGATTTGAAAAACGAAGCTGTTTTTAGAGCTGTTGACGAAGGTGGGCACATACGCGGACTCTATGGCAATACGGAGTACCACTTCGAAAACCTCATGGAAGACATTGCAATCTTAAATAAAAAGAGAAAAATTAAGCGTGGCTATTAATCGTTTGTTCTTGCTGTTATTTGTCGCACTTGCGGCATGCACTGATCCCGTTAAGTCACCCGATCAGAAAGAAAAAACATTGCCCTATTTCGGTGATCTCGGAATTGAAATCAAATACAACGACAACGGAGATGGAATTCCAGATACCGTATACGACCCCATTCCTCTGTTTGCATTTACAAATCAAGAAGGGAAAATCATTACCAATGATTTCATGGCAGGAAAAATTGCTGTGGTAGATTTTTTCTTCACCAACTGCACCAGCATTTGCCCCATGTTATCTTCGCAAATGGCCCGATTGCAACATTCGGTTAAGTCTGAAGGAATAAACGATCAAGTAGTTTTCCTATCACATACGGTAGACCCGAAGAACGATACGCCTGAAGCTCTGAAATCATACGCCAATCGAATGGGAGCAGATTTTTCCAATTGGAATTTCGTGACCGGAAATGAAGAAGATATATACTGGCAAGCGAAGGAAGGTTACAAGCTTACTGCGTTTCCTTCAGACACCGCGCAAGGTGGTTTCTTTCATACCGATCAAATCGCATTGATTGATCAGGAAGGAAAAATTCGAGGATATTACGACGGCACCTCAACAAAAGCCGTGGATCAGTTGTTTACAGATTTACATTTGTTACTTAAGAAATAAGACCATGAAAGCAGAATTGAAAAAGAACGACAAGCTAGCGAAGACTCTAATCTATCTCGTATCAGCAGTGGTATTCTTGGTAGTCGTGTCTTTGCGCTACTTGAAATTCACCGATGTAGATTTGGGATTCGATGTTCATCTGTTGGCGAAAGCCAATGCACTCATCAATGGAACAGTGTCTATTCTTCTTGTTGCGGCCTTAATTGCCGTTAAGAAAAAGAACTTTGAACTGCACAAGAAGTTAATGAAAGGTGCCATTTTCTTGAGTGTGATTTTCTTAGTGACTTACATCGGACATCACATGTTCGCAGGAGAAACAGAATTTCCTAAGGATAACTCCATGAGAGGTTTGTATTTGGTAATTCTTACTACACACATTATTCTCGCAGCAATCATTCTTCCTTTCATCTTATTTACCGCTTACCGAGCACTCATAGCAGAATTTCCTGAGCATAAAAAACTGGCGAGATACACCTGGCCAATATGGTTTTATGTGGCGGTAACAGGTGTTATTGTTTACTTCATGATTTCACCTTTTTACAAATGAACATGAAAAAGCTTTTCTTTGTGGTGTTTTTCTTTGCGTTGAATGTCGCCACCTACGCGCAATGCGCCATGTGCAAAGCTACTGCTGAAACGGCAAGTCAGAATTCTTCCGGAAGTTTGGCCGAAGGGTTGAACACGGGAATACTTTATTTAATGCTGATTCCTTACACCCTTCTTGCGGTTTTGGCAATCGTGTTTTTCAGGAAGCGAATCGCTAATTTCTTCAAAGCGAATTAAAAAAACTTCAATTACCTTTGAATACCAAATGTCTTGTGATGTTTGGAAATTTTCGAAGATTTATGAAGCGTTGTTTCCTTGTTTTCTTAGTCATTTTAGGAAGTCATTTTTCTCATGCTCAATGGACTTTGCAACAATGCGTGGGCACAGCTATCGAACGGAATATTGGCTTGAAAAGAAACAGTCTCGTACTTGAACAAACCAAACTGAACCAAGAACAAGCCTTGGGTAGTTTTCTTCCCAACCTGAACGGACAAGTATCTCACGGTTACAACTGGGGGCAACGAATTGACCCGTTCACCAATCAGTTCGCAACGCAACGTATCCAAAGTAACAGCTTGGGACTCTCAACAAGTGTGACGCTATTTTCCGGATTGCAAAATGTAAATCAATACAAGAAGGCAGAAGTAGATACACGCGCTCAATTGCTCACCTTCGATTATCAGCGCAATCAATTGGCCCTTCAAGTTTCTGTTGCATACTTGAATGTGTTATTAACCAAGGAGCTGCAGGCGTCATCGGAACTTACTCTGAATCGCACCAAGCAGCAAGTGAAACGGATCACCGATCTTGTGAACGCTGGAAGCGCAGCCGAGGGAAGTCTTCGAGACATTGAGGCGCAATTGCTCTCAGATGAAGCCAATTTTATCTCAGCCGAGAACAATGTGCAGTCAGCAATTTTAGACATTGCACAATTGATGCAATTAACAGAGCAAGAGCAGAGAAGTTTTACCATTCAGGCAGACCCTGCGGCATTTAATATTGCGGAGCAAATTCCCGATTTAACGCAATGCATAAAGAATGCGTTAGGAACATTCCCTGAAATTAAGTCAGCAGAACTTTCATTGGCTTCAAGTCAATTGAACCTCAACATCGCCAAAGGTGGAATGTCGCCCCGATTAAGCATGAGCTATTCTTACGGTTCGGGTTACTCAGGTGCATCGAAGGTGCTAACCGGATCGCCAGATTCTTTGGCCTTTCCAATTGGACAAGTGTTCGGCTCGAACCAATACGTCTTCTCATTTCCTCAAGCCATTTACAATGTAGACGACTATACCACCAAGGCATTCGGAAATCAGTTGAAGGATAACGTCAATCAATCGCTTTTTTTCAGTTTAACGCTTCCGATATTCAACGGCTTTTCAAACGATGTAAATATCAAACGCGCAGAATTGTCGCGTGCCGATAATGAACTCTCCGTTCAGCAAACCAAAGTTCAATTGGAACAAGAAGTGCGCAAAGCGTATCTCGATGTCACACGCGCAAAAGCCAACTTCGAAGCTACCCAGAAAGCAGTTGAAGCAAGCCACCTTGCGTTCGATTGGAACGAACTACGATTCAATCAAGGTGTTGTAGGAATGTCTGAATACCTCGATGCGCGCAACCGCTTGCAGCAAGCCGAATCAAACTTTGCTCGATGTAAATACGACTGGATTTTTAAACGAAAAATAATTGACTTCTACATGGGAGTCCCTCTAATGTCACAACCATGAAAAACAAAAAAAGATGGATCTGGATTTCAGTAATCGTTGTGATTATTGCGATTGTTGTATTGCCTATGATTTTCGGTTCAGGCGATGCGAAGGTGGTTACACTTGGAAAGGCAGAGAAGAGAGATTTAAGTGAAGTGGTTGCCGCAAGCGGAAAAGTACAGCCATCAGTGGAAGTGAAAATTCAGTCGGAAGTTTCCGGGCAAATTGTTGAACTGCCCGTTAAAGAAGGTGATTACGTGCAGAAAGGACAGTTGCTTGTCAGAATCAATCCAGATTTATACACATCAGCATTGAGCCGCGCAGAAGCAGCTTTGAACACAGCGAAAAGTAATTTGTCTAGCGCGAAAGCACGCTTAACACAAGCGAAAGCGCAAAAACGTTTGCAGGAAACAACCCTTACTAGACTCTCAAAATTGATCGAGCAAAAAGCAATCTCTCAAGCTGAATACGACAATGCAAGCAGTGCATTAGAATCTTCAGTAGCCGAAGTGGAAGCCGCTGAAGAAAGTGTGCACAGCGCCAATTTCTCCATAGCAAGCGCAGACGCCGGAAAGAGCGAAGCGCTTGAAAACTTAAGAAGAACAACCATCGTTGCACCTATTTCAGGAACAGTAACCGCTCTGGCAAAAGAACTCGGAGAAACGGTTCTCGGCAACAACATGATGAGCGGTGACGTAATCATGAAGGTTTCTGTTTTGAATGAAATGGAAATCGATTTGGAAGTGAACGAAACGGACATCGTTCATGTTCAAGTCGGAGATACAGCAGATGTGGAGATAGACGCCTTCAGCGATCAAACGTTCAAAGGTGTTGTAACCGAAGTAGGATCTTCTGCTTTGAATTCAGGACAAGGTCTTGCAGCTAGCACTGAGCAGGTAACGAACTTCTCTGTGAAGGTCAGAATTGTGAAAGAATCGTATGCAGGCGTGAATGGAAATTCCGAGAATAATTCTCCGTTCAAACCGGGTATGAGTGCCACAGTGAAAATTCACACAGACGAAGCCAGTCAAGCTCTAGCGGTTCCAACAGCTTCTGTCACAACACGCGCAGATTCCCTTCAAAATAATATTTCATTAACTGTTGTATTCGTTAAGAAAGCAGACAATACCGTTGAAATGAAGCAAGTTTCTACAGGCATTCAGGACGGCACTTTCATTCAGATTACAAAAGGATTGAATGAAGGAGATGAAATTGTAACAGGTCCTTATGAGCTCTTATCGAAAGATCTTGCGAACAGCGATAAGATTAAGTTAGAGGAGAAGAAATAATGTATTTGTGTTTGGAAACCGCTACGCGGAATTGCAGTGTTGCACTCATCAAAGACAATGTCCTTGTCGATGTTTTTGAGCGCGAAGAAACTGAATTCGTTCACGCAGAAGCGCTGCATCAAATGATGAAAGATTTGCTAGATCGCAACAATCAAAAGCCAACCGATTTAACTGGAATCGCAGTTGGAATTGGCCCGGGTTCATACACCGGTTTGCGCATTGGAGTGACAGCTGCCAAAGGTTTAGCATACGCTTTAAACATAGGTTTGGTCACCAAAACCGCAGGAGAACTTTTGGTTCATTCGGTTGGAAGTGAAACGGAATTTACTCCCGTTGCTTTAATCGATGCCCGCAGAAACGATGCCTATGTTTATTCAAATGGAAGTTGGTCATTCGCTACGCTGAATGAAGAATGGCGAGCCAATCTCGGAATTGAAAAAGCAATTTTTGTTGGAGATGCTGCGTTTAAAGTGAAGGATTTTATGTGGAAAGAAGATCAAATGGAAAACATTACACCAAGCGCAAAACATTTTGTTGGTTTATTGCCCAATTCTTCCACTAAATTTGAAGAACACATGGCCCAAATTGAACCTTTCTACATGAAGGAATTTGTTCCAACCGAATCAAAAAAAATATTTTGAATGGATAAGTTGAAGAAGGTCATCGCTGGATTTTTATTCTTGGGGCTTTTGTTCGTGCCTATGCATTCGTGCACAGACCGAAGTCAAATGCTCAATGAAATTGCGTTTTCAATCAACGTAAATATTTTCGAACCCGCGTTTTTCGATTTAACCGTTCCAACCGGATGGGTTTATTACAACGGCAACACAGTTGATTTAATTATTTATCGAAACGACATCGATGTGTTTTCGGTCTTTGACGCCAGAAGCACGCACAATCCCGATAATCCTTGCTATGTTCAAGTAAACACAGATAACGTTACCGTTTCAGACACCTGCTCAGGAAGCAAGTGGTTGCTGTCAGACGGCAGTCTCATCAACGGTCCTGCAAACTACAATTTGCTGCAGTACAACGCCGATTACAATTCGGTAACCGGATACCTTCATTTGTATAATTAATTGTTTTATGAAAATTGAACACATCGGAATTGCAGTGAAAGACATCGCTGCTTCGAACGAAATATTTTCTGCACTTCTTGGCGTAAGACCATACAAGGAAGAACGTGTAGAATCGGAAAACGTCATTACTTCGTTTTTTCAAGTCGGAGATTCCAAAATAGAATTGGTCCAAGCCACTTCTCCCGATAGCGCCATTGCAAAATTCCTTGAAAAGAACAAGGAAGGAATGCACCACATTGCTTTCGAAGTTCAAGATATTTATGCTGAAATAGACCGCTTGAAATCAGAAGGTTTCACCATGATTCACGAAGCTCCGAAAGAAGGGGCCGATAATAAGCTCATTGCCTTTCTTCACCCGAAAAGTAGCAATTCAGTTTTAGTGGAATTGTGTCAAGAACGCGTGTAAAAAAAATGTATCTTCGCCTCACTTCAAATTAAGACTATGATTTCGTTTCAACGTGCAAACATTATTTTAGGTTGGTTCATGTTTATGTCAGCTACAGCTGTGTACATGATGACCCTTGAGCCAACAATGCCTTTTTGGGATTGTGGTGAGTTCATTGCTTCCGCTTACAAACTAGAAGTTGGTCACCCTCCAGGGGCGCCTTTGTTCATGCTTATTGCACGTTTGTTTTCTGCATTCGTTGGAATAGAGAATGTTCCTTATGCGATCAACTCACTTTCAGCCGTTTCTTCCGGAGCAACCATTATGTTCCTCTTCTGGACCATTACGCACCTCGCGAAGAAAATGGTTGACAAAGACGGAGATCAAAGCGATAACAAAAATCTAATCATTTTCGCCGCAGGATTAATCGGAGCTTTCGCTTACACATTCTCTGACACGTTTTGGTTCAGTGCTGTTGAAGGCGAGGTTTACGCCATGTCTTCGTTGTTCACAGCAGTTGTTTTCTGGGCAATTTTGAAATGGGAAAGTGAGGCAGATGAGCCAAGCAACTTGCGTTGGATCATTTTAATTGCTTACCTCATGGGATTGTCAATCGGTGTTCACTTATTGAACTTGTTGGCTATTCCTGCAATCTGCTTTGTGTATTATTTCAAGAAGAACACCTTCTCTTGGAAAGGCGTTGCCATTACTTCGGGAGTTGCTTTGGGATTGTTGTTCCTTATGCAAACCGTTATCCTTATTTGGTCCATTCAAATTGCAGCATGGTTTGAGCGTTTCTTCACGAACACACTTGGAATGCCTTTCAACACAGGGGTATTCTTCTATGCATTAATTCTTATTGGCGGACTAGTTGCATTAATTATCTATTCGAAGAAGCGCGGATGGGTAGCAGTGAACACGCTTACTTGGAGTGTTGCTGTTGCATTGATTGGTTATACAACATTCGCGACCATCGTTATTCGTTCACAGGCCGACACGCCAATGAACGAGAACAAACCGAACAACTTCTTCGCATTGGTTTCATACATGAATCGTGAGCAGTACGGTGATCGTCCTCTTCTTCGCGGACAATACTTCAACACGCCTCAAGTGCGTAACAAGCCGTACATAGATGGAAACGAAGTGTACGTAAAATCATACAGCGTGCGTGAAGACAACAACAAAAACAAGTTGGTGATTTCATTCAAAAACAGATTCGAAGCCGAGCAATACGTTTCCAACAACACCGATCAGAAATTAATGGTGAAGGAAGAGTATTTGGAAACAGGCGAGAAAAAAGCGACTGAACCAAACTATGCGCAAACACACGTGTTCCCGCGTATGTACAGCAGCCAAGGAAGTCACATTCAACAATATAAAATTTGGGCTGAACTGAAAGATTTGAAACGCACACCCACCTTTGGGCAGAACATGGAATACTTCTTTAGCTACCAAGTGAATTGGATGTATTTGCGTTACTTCATGTGGAACTTCGCAGGTAAACAAAACGACACCCAAGGCCATAGAGATTTTATAAATGGTAACTGGAAAACGGGAATTGGCTTTTACGATGAAGCGCGCCTAGGTAACCAAGAGGCTGTTCCTGAATTGTCGAAGAACAACAAAGCGAACAATTCATATTACATGATTCCGCTTTTGATTGGATTACTTGGTCTGGTTTACCAATTTCTTCGTCATAGAAATGATTTCATCGTAGTCGGATTGCTCTTTGTATTAACTGGATTTGCTATTGTGGTTTATTTGAATCAAACTCCTTATCAGCCAAGAGAGCGTGACTATGCTTATGCTGGTTCATTTTATGCCTTCGCCATTTGGATCGGATTGGGTGTAGCTGCAATTTATTTCTGGTTGAAGTTAATGCTGAAGAATGTTCCTTCTGCGGCATTAGCAGGTTTAGCATTCTTGGTTTCTCTTGCTGCTCCTGTGTTAATGGCAGCGCAAGGTTGGGATGATCACGACCGTTCAGACCGCAGAACAGGAATAGACATGGCCAAGAACTACTTGAACTCACTTCAACCCAACGCCATCATCTTCACCAACGGAGATAACGATACCTTCCCGTTGTGGTACGCGCAGGAAGTGGAAGGCGTTCGTACCGATGTTCGTGTAGTGAATCTTTCTTTATTGAATACCGACTGGTATATCGATCAAATGAAGCGTCGCCAATACGAAAGCGCACCGGTGCCGTTCTCTATCCCTGAATTTAAATACCGTCAAGGTACCCGCGATTTGATTGTATTGAATTCTGACAGCGCTTTAACTCCGTTGGAAGATGCACTTTCGTTTTGCCTTGACGATTCGAAAATTCAAGACTTCGGTTACAAGAAATTCAGCGTTATGCCAAACTACCAATTCTCTTACGCAGTGTCGAAAGAGAACCAGGCTAAGTTTAGTCAATACGTTGGAGCCAATGACTCTTTGGTAAGCACCATGAGCTTTGCATTGATGGATGACGATGGTGAGAACCCACGTCAATTCATAACCAAAGCGCAATTGATGGTTATGGACTTAATCGTACACAACAACTGGGAACGTCCTATCTACTTTGCGGTTACTACTGGTTCTGAAGCCTACATGGGTCTTGAACCATACTTCCAATTGGAAGGGCTAGCATACAGATTAACACCAATCTTCCACACAGATTACAATCGCGATAACATGTCGGGTGGTGTTGCTTCTGAGTTGATGTACGATAACGTAATGAATAAGTTCCAATGGGGAAATATCGATACGAAAGACATTTACCTCGATGAAAACAATCGCCGCATGGTAACCAACTTACGCATGCAAATGAACAACCTGGCTGATCAGTTTATCATTGAAAATAAGATGGATAAAGCAGTTGCCGTATTGAACAAATCAATCAACGCGCTTCCTGAAAAGAATGCGCCATACGACCAACCTCAGATTCTTTGGCAAACAGCTCAATTGTTATTCAAAGCAGGTGACCTTCAAACCGCAACGAAATTGGCAGAGCGTGTATTCGCATTGAATAATCAAACGCTGAAATATTATGAGTCGCTAACACCAGTTCAAAGGAAAGTTTTAGAGGAAAAGATGAAGATGAGTGCGGCTATTAATGAAGAGTTGGTTAAAGATTTAGAGGCTTTTATCCCAGGTTCAGATGCAGCTAAGAACATGCGCGCTGCGCACGAAGAAGCTTTAGATAATGTTGGACTGCTTAAAGAAATGATTAAACAGCGCGCAAGTAAAGAGGCATATGAGAAAAGGCAAATTGCGTTTCGCGATTCTTTAATCAAAGTGCTCGGACAAGAGACGTTCGATTCGTTGTCGAAGGTTAAAAAGAGTGATGCCAAATTCTAATATGGAATGAAGGAATTCCTTCGATTCTTTCTGAAAACAATAACAGCAAAGCGTTTAATAAACGCTTTGCTCGTTTATACAGGTTTTTATTTTTCGCGTTTTTTCAAATCAGCTAAGCCATGGGGAATGCCTATTTCACTGAGTATAGAGCCAACCACCGCTTGCAATTTAGGATGTCCCGAATGTCCTTCCGGACTGAAACAATTCTCTCGTGACACAGGAAATTTAAAAGCTGAAAATTTCAATCTTTGGCTCAATCAACTCGCCCCAACGCTCAGCTATCTTAACTTTTACTTTCAAGGAGAGCCCTTCATTCACAACGATATTTTGTTGTTTATCTCGAAGGCATCGCAAAAAGGAATATACACATCCACTTCCACCAACGCACATTTTATTACAGAAAAAAGAGCGCAGGAAATAGTGCAATCCGGATTAGATCGCATTCTAATTTCTATAGATGGGACCACCCAAGAAGTCTATGAGCAATACCGCGTCCACGGGACATTACAGAAAGTGTTAGACGGCACCAAGCATTTGGTTGAAGCAAGAAAAAAACTAAAGTCGAAAACACCTCACATCATTTTTCAGTTTCTCGTTGTTCGTCCAAACGAGCACCAAATTGAAGACGCAAAGCTGTTAGCTAATGAATACCAAGTCGATGAAATTCGATTTAAAACAGCGCAAGTTTATAATTATGAAGACGGCAATCTGCTCATTCCAACCATTGAAAAATACAGCCGTTACAAACGTCATGCGAATGGAAAGTTCACAGTGAAATCTTCCCTTGACAATCACTGCTGGCGCATGTGGAGTGGGGCAGTGGTAACCTGGGACGGAAAGGTGGTGCCGTGTTGTTTCGACAAAGACGCAACCCATGAAATGGGCAATCTTTCGAAAGAAGATTTTAATTCTATTTGGAAGGGTAAAGCGTATACAGCATTCCGTAAGCAACTCTTAAAAGGAAGAAAGGAAATAGATATCTGCAAGAACTGTTCGGAAGGAACAAAAGTTTGGGCTTAGTCTTTTTGAATCAGCGCAACCGCATAAGCGTTCACACCTTCTTCTCTTCCAACAAAACCCATCTTCTCTGAAGTGGTAGCTTTAATGCTCACATCATCTTCTTCAATTTCACAAATGCTGGAAATGACTTTCTTCATTTCAGGAACGAACGACATTATTTTCGGACGCTCCATACACAGCGTTGAATCTATGTTTCCAACTTTCCATCCGTCGTCTTTCAAAACTTGAATGGTACGTTGAAGAAGAATTTTTGAATCAATGTTTTTGAATTCCGAAGAGGTGTCCGGAAAATAAAATCCGATGTCTCGTTTTCCTGCTGCACCTAACAATGCATCGCAAATGGCGTGTAAAAGAACATCGGCATCGCTGTGTCCTAACGCTCCTTTTTCATGGGGAATTTGAACTCCGCCTAACCATAACTCACGGTTTTCCGTTAGTTGGTGAACGTCATACCCAAACCCTACGCGAATCTTCATTATTCTACAGGTTCAGAAATTTTAGAATTTGCACCAACACTGAATCGCAGGCTGAAACGCAACGTATTCGCTAAAGGATTCTGTTGAGTGGTGCTCACCAAATAACTCATGTCAATGGTTAAAACTTGGTAGTGAAGACCTGCGCCGAACGTAATAAACTGACGATTTCCTTTGGTGTAATGTTCATGGAAAAAACCCAAACGAATAGCGAATTGTTTTGCGAAATCGTATTCTAAGCCTGTGGCAATGTTATACTCGCGAATTTCTTCGCGCAATTTGCTTCCCGCTACAATTGATCCGGTTTCTGGGTCATACATTCCAGGAGCGTCATAAAAAGATTGAATCATACCAGTAGCAACGCCTACAACCGGGTTGTAACCTGAAATAATGGTGTCTCCACCGTTGTTGTAGATAGGAGGAGAGGGTACTAAGAGCTTATTCAAATCAAACAAAAAAGTTAGCTTGTTGTATTCATCAAGATTCGTCGCTATCGCTGTTCCCAATCTCAAATTGGTTGGAATGAAATCGCGATTGTCTGAATTGGTGTAACTCATTTTCGCTCCAATGTTCGAAATGTTTAATCCCCAATTCAATTGTGATTTGCGTCCAGCAATCTTAATCTTGTCATTGGTGTAGAAAGTTGAAATATCTACTGCAACCGATTGACCAGGGCGACTTTCAGCTCCTTGTAAATTCGTTCTTCCAGTTAAGTTCGAGTTGATGTAACGAAGCGCTATTCCTCCAGAAAATCTCTTAGAAAGTTTTTGAGAGTAAGCCAAGTCTAACGCAAATTCAGCCGGACGAAAATCCATAATATTTGTTCCCACTTCATCCGTGAAAGTAATATTTCCTAAAGTGAAATAGCGAAGAGATCCTCCAATGGCTTGTGTCTTGCTTAGTTTTTTAATGGCACTTACGTACGTTAAACTCATGTCGTTTACAAGAGCGCGTAACCAAGGCGAGTAGGATATGGCAACGTCGAGGTCGTTGTCTGAGAACGCCATTTTAGATGGATTCCAATGAATGCTGCTAGCGTCAGGGTCAAGCGCTACTCCAGCGTCGCCAAGTGCTCCACATCGAGAGTCTGGAGCTATCGTTAAAAACGGAACAGCAGTTGTAATTGTGTTAATGGTTGCTTGGCGACCATTCAACTCATTCGGATTTGTTAGTTGTGCTGAGGCAACTGAGGTTGTCAAAACCAAGGCAGCAACTAAAACGTTTATTTTGAAAATACTTTTCATGCGTGGTGCAAATTTAACATACATATACCCTTCAACACATTATTTTAAAATTACCAATTTTTGAAACGATTCTGCTCGTTGTCCTTTTTCATTTCGAAGTTCTAACTTGTAGATATAGGTTCCTTTTCCAATGGAGTTCCCAAAATCATCTTTTCCATCCCACGGAATATCTTGCCCACGGAAGCCTGTAGCGTAAAATGAGGATTCAAGAGTTTTAACCAATTTCCCACTCACTGTGAATATCTGAACTCGAGCATCCAATTGCTGACATGCCTGATTGTGCTCATAGATAAAGCTAGTGTTTGTGGTGAATGGGTTCGGGTAATTCAACAAATGACTCAACGCAATTTTCGAATCTTCCGCTACAGTGAACTGAATGGTTTCCTCATTGCTGTTGTTGAAGACATCCCAAGCTTTTATAGTTAGTGTATGTTCTCCTATAGTCAGCGCGCTAAGCGGATAGCGAACTTCGCCACTGGTGTATGTGTCTAAATCAGATTCGTAGAAATCATTCAACACGATAGGCTTCGCCGAATTCCCATCAATGATCGCAGTTAGATTATGCCCAACACCGTTGCCCACCGTATTAATTCCATTTTCATCTTGAAGTTTGGCTAGAATAATTGGAGTAGTGTTGGTAGAACCTCCGCTTACAAAAGTTGAATCATTTAAGTAAAGCGAAATCTCTGGGCCAATCGTATTCAGTTGCGCATTCGGATTCAAACTTCCAATCTTGAATGCTTCACAATATCCATGTCCGTCTTGGTTTCCAGAAACAGTGTAATAGCTTACTCGCGCGCTGTCCACGGAATAGTTAATATCGAACGGAACAATGAACTTGAATGAAAATTCGCCATTACTCACGCTTGCTTTTCCACGATAAATAATCTTGTTGTAAGAATAGAATTCTTGGAACTGCCCTTCTTCACCGTTTTGATCGTTGTTCTGCGTTATTACCTTCGACTCTTTATCATAAACGGTAGGATATATAAAACCATTGAAGTTGTTTAAGAAATTTCCATCGCTATCCGTCACTTTACCTTTGAATTCCACTTCGTCTAAGGCTTTTAAAGTATCCGTGAATGAAGCCAATTCAATGCTGTTGATGTGTGTTGTTTGAACATTCAATTTAGGGTAGACCATTGTTAATGCGGGGTCACCAAGTAAACTGAAATTGGGTTTACTGTCATTTCCAATTGACACCCCGTTTTTTGTAAGCATGTTCAGCTCGCCCAATGTTTTAACAGAACCGTTTTCACTGTGAAGCGCGTGCTCAAAAAACGCCAAATCCATTTCGTAATTTTCACCACTAAACACAATGCGCGTTGTTGTAAGCATAGCAATCGCACCGCCGTTCGCATTCATAACCAATAGTTCTCCGGCCGATTTAAACTCAGGATCGTCGTAACGGGCTAATTCGCAGGTTGCAGTTAAGAAAACAGGCAAGCGGTATTTGTTTGTGAATCCTTCAATAGTTGGAAGGTCCAAAATGCGTTCATGTGCCCAACCTTTTTCACCACCATGACCAATATAGGTAAGCAACAATGATCCATTCTGGACCCGTTGCTGAATGCCTTTCTCCCCTTCAACGTAACGTTCTCCACCAGGTGTAGATATTTGAGTGAAGGCATCCATGTATAGTTTCGAAATGTCGTAATCGGGATGATTCGTCTTGACAATATTTGAAAGGGCATTTGCTGAATTCAAGTGAACTTGCTCATATGCACCGCCACTTCCGTCTTGATCATCGGAAACAAACGTCACGACATTCCTCCAATTTCCATAAGGAGAATCCTGCACATCGCCCAGACAATATGCCCCACCATTGCTCGAAGTGTTGTCTGCTAAATAAGCTTTTATTTTCCCCAAATAACCATAGGCTTCATCTAAATTTTCAGCCGGAATTCTTCCTACCCCACAGTCAAGTAATCCAATGGCATTTCCATCTTCAAGTGGCGACACCATAACGAAATAATCATCGCTAACATAACTGCTCGTCGGAGACAGGGAGTTGTTCGATTCGAAGACCATAACATTTGTTCCTTCTTGGTTAACAAGACCTTTGTTGCGTGAATAATCACCATCACCCAAAATGAGCAAATTCTTAGGAGCACGCTTACCACCATTCGCTCGGTCGTACTGCATTTTTACTAGCTGCCTGAAGGCCATGGCATCTGGATTTCCACTCGAAAATTCATTGAAAATTTGAAGGGGAGTCGCTACTTGAACGGATTGCCCTTGCGCTTTGTGAATGGCCGCAATTTCTTCAGCAACAGGCATGAGACCCGGTGAACTTATAATAATTAGATCGGTACTTGCCCATCCGTGTAAATCCTGATTTTCAACTTTTCCTATCGGAGTCGGCGTGTAGAAACTTGAGGCGAAAGCCACGAACTCCTTCAACTTATCAGTTGTTGAAGTCCAAGTTGAAAGCGTGCCGCTAGCATTCAGTGTCACACGAACCGGCGAGGTGAAATTTGTGATGTCCCAAATTTCGCTCACCGCATAAGACTGCTCTGAAATTTGAAACTCTGTAATGTTTCCTATTCCAACAGAAGTAGTATCACGGAAACGCATTTGAGTTCCCTGCATTTTCAATTGCTGGGTCGCATTCATACAGATGTAATCGAGCCAACCTTTGGCATCTGCATTTCCTTTGTTGAAGCTCACCGAAACATTGAAATTTCCGTTGGTTGGAAGGAAAGATGTATTGATTCTTCCTGTGCGTGCAACTTGCGAAGTGGGTGAGTCGGTCACGTTTCCAATGGAAACGGTATTTACGTTTCCTTGAACAGTTGCGGTAAAAATGGAACTGCCACCTATTGTTCTCGCGATGGAATTGAAATCCATACTTGCAGGTTCGCTCGTTTTTACGTTCGGAAAATTAAAGGTGTATGATCCTGAAAGAACAGCATCATACAAATCTCCATAGAATTCTCGACCAGACTTTGCTGGACTGTACTGATCTGTTTCAACATATAAAAAATCTTGAAAAGAATCTGAAATTCTATTCGCGATAACGCTGTTGTTTTCGGTTGAAATCCGAAGAGGCGCAGTGTCGTTTACTTTAATGAAATAATAGGCAGAGTCGCTGTAGTAATGCTTGTTGTGAAACCATCGTTTTCTTCCAATACCATTGTCTTGGGCAAGCGTCCAAGTGTCAGGGCCTTTTCCATAGAAAAGAATGTAATCATTTGCATTAAAGACCCCATCCGATTCGCCTTGAATATGAATGGCATTTTTCACCAAATCATCTGCTTTGTCAACGAAGTTTTTTTCAGGAAGGAGGGCTCCGCCATTTCCGTAGATGTTTATTGTATTCGGATCTAATCCGGAAACGGAAATGCCGAGCGACTCTAAAAAGCTGCGGTCAATTTTATACACACCATCTTTTGCAACGGCTATTTTGTAAATGTCTCCTTCAGCTAAAACACTGTGCGCGGAATAAGTGTAGTTGTTTTTTTTTATTTCATTGAAGGAAGTAGATCCTAAAACTTCGAAGGAAAGAAGTCTTTCGATTCTTCCGTTTGCTTTTCGAAATGGAAATACGGTAACCACCTGATTGTTTTTTTTGTCGGATTGAACCGATTCAACTTCAACTCGAAATTCGTTACCGATTGATTGAAGTTGATCCTTGTCGAAATAGGATGAGCTTATTTCTAAAGTCGAAATATTTGAAAGGAATGGTTGATAGAATTTTTCATCAGCCGAAGAAGCAGCACGAAAAGCAAAAAAAGGCAGAGTGAAATTGTCGGAATTGACAAGAGCTGAGCACAAATCTCCAACTACAGAGAAATTGGTCCTGTTTTGTTCAACGTCAATCCATTCAATTTTTTGCTCGGGCACAATAATCACTTGAGCCGATGTGTTCACCGCGTAAATAGCTGATAAACAAATAAATAATAACTTAATCGTTCGCATTTAATCTTCTAAGGTTTTGCTTCGAGGCCTGCCAATAACCAAAGATATTCCGATTTATTGTTTAAGCCCCATGTATTTTGAAAGCAAAAATGTTGTATAATTGCTATTCAAATCGAATATTTTTTACAAACTTTCGAATGAAGATTGCGATGAAATTAAAATTCCTAGGGTTCATGATCTGTGTAATGGGTGTAACAAATGTTATGGCCCAAGACCCCGAGTTCACACAGTTTTACTCCAACCCACTCTACTTGAATCCCGCATTTGCAGGGACTTCCAAATGTCCACGTTTTGTAATGAACTACAGAAACCAATGGCCTTCATTAACCGGTGCTTACGTTACAACGTGTGCCAGTTATGATCAGCACGTTGAAACGGTTTCTGGTGGTTTAGGCATTATGGTTATGAACGACCGTGCTGCTCAAAACACCTTGAACACCACAACGGTGAGTGGAATTTACTCATATCAACAAGCGATTAACCGGAAATTCAGCATAAAAGCTGGTTTTCAGGCTTCCTATTTTCAAAAATCTTTGGATTGGAGCAAGCTTACCTTCGGGGATATGATCGATCCTCGCAAAGGATTTATCTACGAGACAAATGACATACCGCGTGGTGGAAGTGTAAAGAACATTGACTTTTCTGCAGGTGTTCTCGGATTTAGCCAAACTTTTTACGGTGGTTTCGCGGTTCATCACTTGAACGAGCCGAATGAGAGCTTGATTGTAGGTACTTCTCGCTTGCCTATGAAGTACACTGTGCACGCAGGAGCGGTTATTCCAATTAAACAGAAGTATAAAGATGCGAGTACACTTTCCCCGAACATCCTTTACCGCAGACAAGGTGAATTCCAACAATTGAACTTAGGTATGTACATTACCAAAGGTCCTATTGTTGCTGGTGTTTGGTTCCGTGGTTTGTTATTCGGTCAGCGATACAGCGATAGCTTTATTGCTACTCTAGGACTTCAAAACGATAACATTCGTGTTGGATACAGTTATGACATTACAGTAAGTGCATTAACTCCAGCAACAGGTGGCTCTCACGAGGTGTCTCTAGGAATTAATTTCGACTGTCGTCCAAGAAAAGTGAAGATCAGGACAATAGCTTGCCCTTCTTTCTAGTTATATAAGAAACCCAACAGTTATTCATAAAATAGGAAATCATGAAAAACTTCAAATTAACTTTAGCATCTCTAGCCCTTCTGGCTATGATTGTGCTCAACTCGTGTGAGGAGAATAAATCTACTGCCACGGGTTGGGATTACAACAAATCGGACAATGGTGGCTACGAGAGAGTAGAATATGCCGGACAAGAAACAGGCCCAGGGCTTGTATTTGTTGAGGGAGGTCGTTTCTCAATGGGACGTTCCGAGGACGATGTAAATTATTCATGGGATAATTTGCAAACCGCTGTAACGGTAAGTTCCTTTTATATGGACGAAACGGAGGTAACTAATCAGCATTGGTTAGACTACATGCGTTGGTTGACCATTGTATATCACGACAGTTATCCTGAATTGGTTGGTAGAGCTCTTCCAGACACGAACTGTTGGAGAGAAAAGGATGAGCAAATGGAGAAATACGTAGAATTGTATTTGCGTCACCCGGCCTATGCAGATTACCCTGTAGTTGGTGTAAGCTGGTTACAAGCTTCAGATTATTGCACTTGGAGAACAGATCGCGTGAACGAGCAAATTTTAGTTCGTGAGGGCATTATTGTTCACTCACCTGCGGGAGATCAAATTGATGACAATCATTTCACTACAGAGACTTATTACAATGGTCAGTACGATCCGCAATACCCAGAGAAAGGTGATGGCGGAATTACAAACATTGTTCAAAGCGGTGGTAAAGGTAAAGAGGCTAATTTCCACAGAGTAAGAGTTGAAGATGGTATATTGTTGCCGCGTTACAGACTCCCAACTGAAGCGGAATGGGAATATGCTGCAATGGCTTTAATAGGTAACTCATATCAGGAGTTAATTGCCGATCGTAGAACGTATCCTTGGAACGGTCACTATGTTCGTAATGGAGAAGATGATTATGTTGGAGCTATGCGAGCAAACTTCATGAGAGGTGCGGGAGATGCAATGGGTGTGGCAGGAGCTTTAAATGATAATGCTGACATTACCGCTCCGGTTTACCAATATCCACCGAACGATTTCGGATTGTATAACATGGCAGGTAACGTTTCAGAATGGGTAGCAGATGTTTATCGTCCGCTTACTGAAGATGATCGTTCTGAATTTAGACCTTTCAGAGGTAACGTATACAAAACTAAAGTTGTTGGTACAGACGGGATTCCTGTAAGTAAATTAACATACGATGTATTCGATATTCCAGAAGTTAAAAAATACCTTACAAGCTTGCAAGAGCAAACATTGGTCGCTCGTGCGAAATACGGTACAAAGGACGTAGCATTAATTCAACAATGTCTTACGCAAGTTGATGCAGCTTTGGTTAAATTTAATGATAAGGATGAGGCTGGAGCAATGGACATTATGGCAAGCAATGTATTAGAAGCAGTGAGAAGTTCTGACGCCGATATCGCATACACCGTATTAGACAACCTTGAGAATTTTATTGTTGCAAGTCCAGGTAGAGCCAAAATGAGAGACGTTTCACTTGAAGAAAACATCAACAGAACGAACTATCGTAAGGCAGACAACATTGATTACAACGATGGAGATTTCCTTAGCAGTACGAAGTATGGCGATGCAACATGGGAAGATCGTTCGGATAGAATGTATGATTATGGAAAAACGACTTTAATCAATAACCGTTCTCGTGTTTACAAAGGCGGTAGTTGGGAAGATCGTGTGTATTACAACATTCCAAGTACAAGAAGATTCTTAGATGAAAGAAGATCTAGTCGCTCAATTGGTTTCCGTTGTGCAATGGATCGTGTAGGATCACCAAATGGAATAGGTTCAAAAGGTGGTGAGTAATCATCTTTCAAAAAAATATTAATACTGCACCCCGCTAATGCGGGGTGTTTTATTTTAGCACCATGATTGAATTAATATTTCAAAAATTTTTAGAAGTACGTCATGTCACAACAGACACACGTAACGTTGGGACCAGTGATATTTTCTTCGCTTTGAAGGGAGATAATTTCAATGGGAATCATTTTGCTCAACAAGCACTTGATGCTGGCGCGGCATTGGTAATTGTCGATGAAGAAGTAGGGTTCTCTTCCGAAAGATTGGTTCGTGTGGAAAGTAGTTTGGCCGCGCTTCAAGCGCTGTCGAAGCGGTATCGCGAGACTTTTGCATTTCCTGTTATAGGTATAACGGGTAGCAATGGAAAGACCACAACCAAAGAGCTCATGCGCGAAGTCTTAAGCATGAAGTACAAGACATTCGCCACGCATGGAAATCTGAATAATCATATAGGTGTGCCGCTTTCCCTGCTATCAGTTCCGGCAGATTGCGAAATAGCCATTATTGAAATGGGCGCCAATCACCAAAAGGAGATTGCTTCCTATTGCGAATACGCGATGCCGGATTATGGCATCATTACAAACATTGGTAAAGCCCATTTAGAAGGATTTGGCGGAGTAGAAGGAATTATTAAAGGCAAAGGTGAACTCTTCGATTATGTTTCATCTCATGAGGGATTGTGTTTGGTAAACACTGAATTAGCACATTTAGATAAAATGTCGGAGCAGATTCAACATAAAAAATACGGATTCAATTCGGGAGGGTTTCATTTGGAAATTATTTCAGAACACCCAACCTTGTCCTTCGAATTTAGCGCACCGGGAGAAAATGAAAAACACTTTTGCCACTCGCAAATGGCTGGGACGTATAATTTGTACAACATGGCAACTGCAATTGCAGTTGGACATGAGTTTGGTGTTGCTTCAGATTTAATGTGTAAAGCAATTGCCTCTTATACTCCCGAGAACAACCGCAGTCAATGGTGGGATTCAGGGAAAAATAAAGTCATACTTGATGCGTATAACGCCAATCCGAGTAGTATGGAAGCGGCATTGATGAATCTTTCGAAAATGGAAAATACCTTTTTCATAATTGGAGATATGTTTGAAATGGGTGAATACGCAGAAGAGGAACATCGAAAAATTTATGAACTAACGAAAGAACTTGGTCTTCAAGGAATTTTTATTGGGAAAGAATTTCAATCGGTGGGTGCAACCGAGCTTTTGAATGCTCAGAATGCCTTGGAATATTTGCGTTTGAACGAAGTGAAGGGGAAAATAGTTTTGTTGAAAGGTTCGCGCGGAATGCGCTTGGAACAATTGAAGGAAGTGATTTAATGGTTGTATTTTCGTAAAAAAATAAAAGATGAATTTTGTAGAGGAGTTGCAATGGAGAGGAATGTTACACACGAGCATTCCAGAGACTGAGGCCCACTTGAATGCGCAAATGCGCAAGGCATATATCGGATTCGATCCAACGGCTAGCTCGTTGGGCGTGGGGAATATGGTTCAAATTATGACCCTTCTTCATTTTCAACAAAGTGGGCATAAGCCTGTGGCCCTTATAGGTGGCGCAACTGGAATGGTAGGTGATCCAAGTGGAAAATCAGCGGAAAGGAATTTATTGGGTGAAGAGGAATTGCGTTACAACCAAGAATGCCAGCAAAAACAGTTAGAGCGTTTTCTTGATTTCAATTGTGGAGACCGCTCTGCTGAAATCGTAAATAATTACGATTGGTTCAAGGAAATGGGGTTCTTAGAGTTTATTCGTGATGTGGGAAAACGCTTGACCGTGAATTACATGATGGCCAAGGATTCGGTGAAAAACCGAATCAGTGGCGAAGACCGCGAGGGTATGAGCTTTACTGAATTTACTTACCAACTCATTCAAGGATACGACTTTTATTATTTGTGGAAGAACCACGGTATCACCCTACAAATGGGCGGTTCAGATCAGTGGGGAAACATTACCACAGGAACAGAATTGATTCGTAGAATAGACGGAGGAAGCGCATTTGCATTAACCACTCCGCTCATTAAAAAAGCAGACGGAACGAAATTCGGCAAAACGGAAAGTGGAAATGTGTGGCTCGATGCTGCACGCACTTCTCCTTATAAATTTTACCAGTTTTGGTTGAATGC
>JBEIFO010000004.1:0-22518 GCA_040382375.1 Crocinitomicaceae bacterium | reverse complement strand
GGTTTTGTCACCATTGCAAGCTTATTATTTCGAAGAAAATGAGATTCGTTTTTGCACAAGCATTCCGTCTGGCGGAACACTGGTGAACAGCAGTAAAAATGTTATTTCTATGGCTAACTCACATTTCATTTCGTAACTAAATAAATTAACACAATGAACAACACTCAAAATAACACTTGGTTCAAAGACAAACTGAACACCGAATTCTTACAATTAAAACATGAGTTCAATCCCATTGAATGGGTGGAAACCTATTTCCTTTTTGAAGGCCTTGAAGGATTGGGCATCTATTCGAAATGCATTGAATTGGAAGGAGCGCCTCACAAAGACGACAAGTTGAACTTGCGCAAGTTGCTCACGGAAGATGATTTGGTAAATCCGAATTTGCTTCAAGACTTCTGTGCCTATTGGGCCGAGAATTGCGGAGGATTCAATGGGAGTATTTCTTTTGTTAGTAGCACTGTTATTTCTCGTGAAGCCTTCCAATTTTTCATTGAAGAAAAGAAAAGAAAAGAAGAACAAATCATCTTGGAAGCAAGGCGAAAGAACTCGCCCATTGTGCAGGAGCTGATTCGCTTAGGGCTTTCCCCTAGTCCATCAGGTTTTAATTCTGATAGCTGGACAGCATCTTGTCTTTTCCATAATCGCAAGCATATTATGTGGGTCGACACGAAAAAGAACGAATGCCGCTGTGGCTATGGTTCCGGGATTATTAGTTTGGAGGAATTGAAGAGGAAAAGCTGAATGTTGAACTATGTTGTGGGAACTGCGTTGTTCCTACTTCGTAATTGGAAAATCGAAGATTTTATTCCTACTTCGTAATTGGAAAATCAGAGATTTTGTTGAACTCATCGAAGGCAATCCAAATGTCGTCTTTCTTAGGTGTTTGAACCAACAACGGAGAAAGAGAGATAATGGTTCCGAGTGCGAAAACAGGGGTGAATTCGAAATTATCTTGACGGAAAAATTCATACGACATAATGCTCAAACCTGCTGTTAACAAAGCAATCTGCGTACGCTTGAGTTTGCGGTGATGTTGAATGTAATAGGTCGATTCACTATTCGAACTAAAGTCTCTGATCATATTCTTGTAATTCGCCGCATACACCGGACCGTTGCCTATGTTGTAGTAGTCGAGTTCTTTTCCTGAAGCCAGGAGTTTGTTAATCTTCTTCATACCCGGATAAACCTTCAGTGTATCGTCGCAATACACCCCGAATGGAATTTCTTCAAAGGCATTGGCGACTCTTCCTTTTTTAATCCGCACGGCGTAGCGTTCGGTATCTATTCCGTGAATGAGTGAAAGGTTCGCAAAGGTCCCGTTGTTGTTACTGAACTTCGAAACCTCATTGGCCTTCCATCTGTTCTGATCCAGCGTGAAATAAGCATTCTGCGCAATGGGCGCATCGTACGTCAATCGAATTCCGGCAATTGAATCTCCGTTTTGCAGGATAACATAGTGCTGAGCGGCACAGAATTGGGCTGTTGCGAAAAAAATGACGCAGAGCGCTATTGATTTTGAGTAAGATGCGAGATTCATTGCAACGAATTTAAGAAAACTCTTTTGTGATTCGAAAAAGATATTATCTTTGCCGCGGAGAGCTGGCAGAGTGGTCGATTGCGGCAGTCTTGAAAACTGTTGACTGTAACAGGTCCTGGGGTTCGAATCCCTAGCTCTCCGCTTGAAAAGCCTCGATACATTCGGGGCTTTTTTTTTGAACCTATTTCCGGCTATCCGTTCCAAGCTTCTCGCTTCGCTCAAAGGCTTTCCACTGCTATCCGGGGTACTTTTAAACTACGTTGTTGGAACTGCGTTGTTCCTACTTCGTAATTGGAACTATTCATCTACTAACTCAAAGGGTGATTTCTTTCTTCCTCAAAATCTGTATCTTCCAATAGTTAATCAAAATACTAATTCCCATTGCTAAACATAATCCACTGTCGGCTGGACCAATAATTAAATCACATCGACCATTATTTAAAAAACAGGCATTAAGACCAACCCAACATAAAAAGAGTAATACCCCCTTGCCAAAACATACCAATTCAGACATTTCAACCTCCAACCTAGCCATTTTTCTTATTAGAAGTATGAGCGCATCAAATAAATAGATGACAACCTCAACCAAAAGGAATAAACCGCTAATGACCATAAAATCAGAAATAAAATTCGAATTATAACCCTCAGCCTGACAAACATCAATTGTAAGGGCCAGTGGAATAAAAAGAAATATTGATATCCAAAAAAACGACCTGAAAATATAACATTTCATTTTGTTATTATTTTGCAAAATTCATTAAACATAAATTTATTACAAATTCAATGAAAAACAATGCTCATTAATTAGTGAGAACTAAAAGAGAGCTGAATTCTTTCGCCCGAAGGGCATTCGCAGAAAGCATTCGTCGAAGACATTCGTGCTTGCACATCAGTTGCTCCGCAAGATTCTTACCTCTTCACTATCATTGAAACATCGTTTGTACATTCGCCTTCAATCGAACAGCCATGCAAAAATCTATTCCAGCTTCAGTCTTTT
The DNA here is from genome assembly GCA_040382375.1 of Crocinitomicaceae bacterium. Lineage (GTDB taxonomy): Bacteria > Bacteroidota > Bacteroidia > Flavobacteriales_D > Sanyastnellaceae > CAIZGX01. The sequence goes on along the minus strand of JBEIFO010000004.1, from coordinate 19,981 downwards.
CTTTCTTGGAAGAGCTCACAGAAAACAACAACCGCGAGTGGTTCAATGAGAATAAAGAGCGATACCAAGAGCAACACGGTTTGGTGGTGCAATTTGCAGATGAGCTGCTTGCGAAGATGAAACAAGTAGACAACATTGAAACGGCAAGCGGAAAGAAATCGATTTTCCGAATACACAAAGATGTTCGTTTTTCAAAAGATAAATCTCCGTATAAAACGCACATTGGTGGGGCGTTCACCCGTGCGACGAAAGAATTGCGCGGAGGATACTATTTCCATATTGAACCAGGAAATTGCTTTTTAGGCGGAGGATTTTGGGGGCCATCTCCGGAAGATTTGAAGCATATTAGACTTCAGATTGCCGGAGATCCTGAACCTTTGAGAGACATTCTTTCATCGAAAGAATTTATTTCAACCTTCGGCAAACTGGAAGGCGAACAACTGAAGACAGCTCCGAAAGGTTTCGACAAAGAACATCCTGCCATTGACCTGATCAATTACAAACAGTTTCTACTCGTTAAAAAATTCACCGACAAACAAGCGCAATCAGAAAAATACCTCGAGAAAGTCTTCGCTACTTTCCAAGCCATGCGTCCGTTCTTCGATTACATGAGTGAGATTCTTACGACGGATTTAAACGGGGAACCGATTTGAACTGCGTAATTGGAACTTCGTTATTCCTACTACGTAATGGGAAAATCGAAGATTTTATTGCTACAAAGTAATTAGAACTAATGTTGTTGATTAACAGTCGGAGACATTCGCCGAAGGCATTCGTCGAAGACATTCGTGCTCGCACATTCTTCCCTCTTTAAAAGATCCCAACCACCTCCCCCTTCCTCCCATTCCACTGAAAGTCTTGTCCCACTTGCTTTCCAAGTAATGCGGCGCCAATGGGAGAGGCAGCACTTATGATGAAACAATCTCCTGATGTTGTGGTGAGTTTTCCGAGAGAGGTAATAATATAAAACCAGCCTTCATTGGTTTCAACCAATGAGCCACCTCGAACGTGATTGTTTGATTCTAGTTTAGACGGATTGAATCGCTCTAACTCTTCGCATTTGCGATTGTGCTCTTGCATCTGCTTTCCCATCTTCTCCAATTCCAAATGCACCTGCGCCGCAGCAGTCTCGTGCTTATCTCCAGCCGAACTCTTCCCCTCTTGCTTGTTCGATTCCATGAGTTCATCCCACGCCAATTGCATCTCAGCCCCTCGCTCCTGAATCACCTTCACCAACGCTTCGTAAACTTCTTTCTTGTTCATTTTAGAATATATCACCATTCAAATGAAAAGGAGCGGAAATATTTCGCCCCGAATAGATTTCTCTTCCACTAATTAGGGCGAATGATTATTCGCACCGAATTATTTGTCGCAATTAACGTCGCACCATCTTCGGACTCGCATTCAACATCTTCTTCACCTGCTTAATGTCGTTCTTCAAATATCCTTTTGAATCCAAGGCTTCTGCTTTTTTCAAATGCATGGTCGCTGTCATCTTATCGTTCTTGTTTCCCGATAAAACAGCAAGGTTCAAATAGACAGCTGCTTTGTCAACATCCTTCTTCAAACCAAGACGTAAAGCTTCTTTGAACAAACGCTCGCTTTCAGAGAACTTGTTCGTTTGAACATCCATAGATCCTTTGATGAAGAAATAGTATCCGCGTTGATTCTTCCACAACTGATTCACCTTAATGCGATCTAACCATTTGCGAGCTTTTTCAATCTTCTGAACTTGCATGTAGTAAAATACTAAAATCATGCGGACACTGCGCGTGCACATGAAAACCAATATGGCCGAGGGAATGATCATGGCAATTCCTCTTCCCCAATAACCGTCACTAAACAAAAGAACGGTCATAAAGACGCTAGATAGCGCAAACAAAAACTTTATAGCATGATTCATAATTCTTGGTTTGAGGTGCAAATGTACGAAACACATTGAAGTATCTTCGCACCACTGATTTTTATTCGGTAACTATGAAAACAAAACATCTCCTGTTAACTGCCTTCGCGGCCTCAGCAGCATTGAGTTCTTGGGCTCAACCTGATTCTATTAAGGTTATCGTTGAACCTCCGAGAAGACCTTATGTTATTCCCCAAGTTTACCCAAACCTTCCGACCATAGAAACCTACGTTCTTGTTGGGACAAGCATTCAAGAGAAACGTTTGAACGGAAACTACGGACGCGATGTTCAAGTGATATCGAAGAAAGACATTCAGTCCCTTCCTGTTCGAAGCGTGAACGAATTGTTGGGTTACGTATCTGGACTAGACATTCGCGAGCGCGGGCCGTTCGGTGCGCAAGCAGACATCTCCATGATGGGTGCGGGATTCGAGCAATGCCTTATTCTAATTAACGGTGTTCCCATGCGCGACCCGCAAACTGGACACCACATGCTGAACCTTCCTGTTGACCTTTCACAAATTGAGCGCATTGAAGTCATGAGCGGAACTGCGGGAAGAATCTACGGTTCAAATGCCTTGGCTGGTGCAATTAATATTATCACTTCGACACCTAAAGCAGGTACTTCTTTTGTTGAAACCTTCAACGCCACAGCTTCTTCTCAAGAAGGATTTGTTGCAAACGGTATTCAAGCTATGGCCGCCTTCGGAAAAAACAGATCGCAACACAGCGTTTCACTGGGTCAATTCAAAACAAACGGATACCGCTACAATTCTGCCAATGACCAACAGCGCATCAGTTACCTCGGGCATTACCAGTTGAAACGTAACAACACCTTGGACATCATGGCTGGACATTTTAAAAACAGCTTTGGAGCTAACGGCTATTATGCTTATCCGAATGACAAAGACGCTTTTGAAGAGGTGAATACTTCATTCGTTTCAGCGAAAGCAAATATTGTAGATCAGAAAAATATCTGGACGTTTAAGCCCATTGTTTATGCGCGTTTCAACCAAGATCATTATGTGTTTATAAAAGACAATCCAAGCTATTACGAAAACACACACAACAGCAAAGCAGCTGGAGTTGAATTGCATGCCACCCGAGCGAACAAATTTGGCCAGCTGGGTCTTGGCGCTGAAGCAAGAACGGAAATCATTCAAAGCACCAACCTCGGCGATCATTCACGTTCGTTCTTCAACATTTATGGCGAAGAAAGATTTATGCTTGGAAAATTCAATACCACCTTCGGTGTGAATGCTCAATACAATACTGCCAATGGGGTTAGTTTCTTCCCAGGCATTGAAACGATTCGTAACCTAAGAAACAATTACGCCATCTTCGCAAATGCAGGAACCGGAAATCGACTTCCATCCTACACTGAATTGTATTACTCCGATCCTGCAAACACAGGAAACGATTCGCTGTTGGAAGAGAAAGCAGGCAACTTCGAAGTGGGATTCAAGAAATTTGGACGATTGAATTTCACTGCAAGCGGATTTTATCGCAGTGTATATAACGCCATCAATTATACCCGAGTGAGTGCTACCGATAAATGGACGCCTTCTAACTTTACTACCGTTAATTTCTTTGGGGTTAATGCGAATTTGCATTGGCAAGTTGGCGACAAAGCATCTTTGAAGTTGAACTACACCTACCTCGATGCACAACTCGGAACGGAAAACGATGTGCAAAGCAAATATGCCTTGTATCACGCAAGACACCGCGTTACTTTTCAATACCGTCAGCAAATAACAAACTCATTTAGCACGAACCTTACCGTTCGATATACAGAACGTTTCACAGGAACTAACTATACAGTCCTTGATTTCCGAGGCATGTGGAAGTTGAATGAAAACATTACGATGAATTTCGATGTAACCAACCTGCTTGACAGAAAATACATTGATCAAGGGTACATTGAAATGCCAGGACGTTGGTTCCGTGTTGGATTCCGTTTCAACATAAATTAAAACAACTCGAGTGATTGAGTTATCTTAGCAAGCAAGAAAAAATTATGTCGGCATTCGGTAGCCTTTTCAAAAAAAGAAATCCTCAATTGGATGAAGCGTTGAGCTTCTCTCCTATTGTTGCCGATATGCACAGTCATTTGCTTCCCGGAATTGACGATGGTTCTGTGGACATGGAAAATTCCATTGAACTTATTTCAGCCTTACACAGCATGGGCTACAAAAAGCTTATAACCACTCCGCATATTTTCTGGGACATGTATAAGAATACAACCGAAATTATTCGTGAAAAGGAAGCCCTGGTTAAAGCGGAATTGTTAGCTCGCGGAATTGATGTTGAATTTCAAGCTGCTGCGGAATATTACGTAGATGAGCATTTTGAAGAACTCATTGCTAAAGATGACATCTTGAGTTTTGGCGATAAATACGTTTTGTTTGAATTGTCATTCGACACCGAGCAGATTAATTACAAGCGCGCTGTTTTCAATTTGCAATTGAACGGATACAAGCCTATTCTCGCGCATCCAGAACGTTACGAATATTGGCACACTAACTTCTCGAAGTACGAAGATGTTGCAGATCGTGGCATACACATTCAGATTAACACGAACTGCTTAACGGGTCATTATGGACCTGGAGTGAAGCGCATTTCAGAACGCTTAATTGATGCTGACTTGGTCGATTTCATTGGAACCGACTGTCACCACGTAGGGCATTTGAATTTATTAGAAGCCATGCGACGTTCTCCCCTTCTAAAAAAACTTATTGAATCGGGAAGACTTCTCAATTCAAAATTGTAACAAACATTATTTTATTGTACGTCAGATTAATCTAAAATTAAATCTGAATCCCGAAGGTGAAGAAGAAAGTTCTTCCATTCGAAGGTAATAATCCAGGGCCAGGGTAACCTCCGGACCTTCTTGTGAAATAACTTTCATCGAAGAGGTTGTTCACACCCAATTGAAGCGTGTAATTCTCTTTGCCGCTATATGCAAAACTCAAGTCGCTCACGCTGTATGCGGGGATAAGTCCTGATTTGGCATCAGCAGAAGGGACAATTGAATTCGTTGCATCTGCAAACGCTTCACTCACTTTGTTCAATTGGTAGGTCGCCGAGAATCCTTTCAATTTATAGGTTAATCCATAGCGTTGAATTCTTCTGGGCGCATTTTCAACCGTTTTATTTGTTATGTCAGAAGAGCTTCCACTAACTACGGTAGGATCGTTCCAACTCGTGTATGTCGCTTCGTTGTAGGCAATGGAAGCAAAGGGATGAAGACTTCCGAAATTCCCTTGTTTGAAATTATTCAATACGTTTAATTCTAAATATACCTCTACCCCTTTAGATAAAGAAGCTCCAATGTTGGTAACGTGTCGGATAGATAAGCTATCCTTATATGTCCCAATGCGATCCTGAATGTTTATCTGATAAACGCTCGCGTCGTAACTCACATAGTTCTTCCAAGAACCACGCACGCCAAGGTCTATATTCAACGCCTCACTGTCTTTCAAATTTGGATCTATAACATCTGTTGTTGCTGAAGGAATAAGCTCTGAAAAGGTCATTGGACGAAAGGCTTGAGAAGCATTCGCGTAAATTTCATTTTTTTCATTCAAATGAAATTCGGTTCCAATACCGAAAAGCAACTTTGAAATCGCTCGCTCTTGAAACGGAATTTCTCCGTTTGCGTAATTCACAGAACCACTTCCACTTGAAACAATTTGTTCCAAACGAACACCTGGCACCAATAAAATTCTCTTACCAACATAAAGGGCTTGCTCAGCAAAGAGCGCATAGTTCTTCGTTCCGAAAACGTAATTCACTTTATATCCCAATGAATCTATGTTCATGTTGAAGTCGGAACCGGTTGTCCCGTTTCCTTTCTGATGACGAAATGTTTTCGCTTGATAAGCGCGTGCTCCGAAAGCAAGTGTTTGCTTGTTTCCGAATAATTTGAACTCATACTTTCCGCGCAATTCCGTTCCGATGTTCTGATATTTATCGGCGTCTAATCTTCTTACCGCATAATCATTCGTTGTGGAAAGAATCACATCGGCGGTGGTGATCGGGTCTAAAAACCCTACACTGCTTCGGGTTGCAAGCAATCCAAATGTTTTTAATTCAAGTTGAAATTTTTCCGATGAAACTATATCCAACTGAACATTCATCATATTCCATGGAATGTGAATCCAATTGCGTGCGCGAAAGCTCTGCTGCGCATTTTGTTGAAACTGCGCATCGGTTAATCCGCCTGGCTGTTGACTCATCATGGTTGAATGGGTATACTCAGCCTTCAACTTTACATGCTTGTTGAAATCATAACCCAAAGAGATAAATCCTGTTTGTGTTGAATAGGCGCTGTTCTCTCTCCATCCGTCTGCCGATCTTCTGTGGTAAAATGAATAGAACGAAAATTTATCCTTACGAACACCTGTGCTAATGAAGTTGTTGAACAAACCGTTAGAACCGAAGGTCTGACGAATCTTCGTCTCACTTCCGTTTGTTGCAGGGGCTGAATCAAAAACATAGTTAATCATGCCGCCGAATTGCGGTCCGTATTGAAGACTGCTCGCTCCGCGAAGTACTTCAATCCTTTTTACAGCATCTGCTGGAGGAGTGTAATACGCTTCAGGGTAACCGAAAACATCGGAAGCAATATCGTAACCATTCTGACGCATGTTGAATTCCCATGAACGATTCGGGCTTAATCCACGAGTAGCTATTCCGGTTTGAATACCACTTCCATCACTTTCCCAAACCATAATACCCGGAATTCTTCCAAAGAGCTGACGTGAATTATTCGATGACAGATCAATGTTCAATTTCTCGGGTGTGATAAAAGCAGTCTTCTTTCCACCGTAAATTCTTACTCCATCTATCGCAGGAAGATTCCCTGTCTCGTCTAAAACAGCTTCTTTAATTTCAAGGTACTTGATAATGTACTTTGGCAAAGTGTCCGGCGATGTTGTGAATGATGGCAAGCTATCATTCTGCGCAAAAGCATGAATTCCGCACAAACAAAGCATTGTTGTATAAATCGCTCTTCTCATTTCGTTTATTTAGACTAATTCTCAATTGCAAAGGAACACCAAACATCAACCTTGAGCAATACCACATTTGTAGTAAAAAAAAGAGGACCGAGGTCCTCTTCAAAAAAAAAAAAAAAATGAAACTATACGAGTATAGCATCAAGCTTTTCAGTTAGTACGTTCTTTGGAACAGCGCCAACACTCTTGTCAACTACTTCTCCGTTTTTCACGAAAATAATGGTTGGTATATTTCTGATTCCAAATTTCGCACTGATCTCTGGATTGTTATCTACGTTTACTTTACCTACTACTGCGCGACCGTCATACTCTGCGTGTAACTCGTCAACGATAGGTCCAACTAATTTACATGGTCCACACCATTCCGCCCAAAAATCAATCATCACTACTTTGTCTGAACCATCTACTAATTCACTGTAGTTGCTGTCTGTAATTTCAACTGCCATATCTGTAAGTTTTTATGTTTCTTAAATGTTGTGTCTCAAATCTGAAACGGGGCACAAATGTAACACTAACTTTCTGTGAATATCAAGAAAAAAATGATCTTTTCATTCACAATAATTCATTAATCCATTGTTTTCGAAGCGAATGAGCCCGAGTCAACTTTTTTCTTTCGTAAAGAAAAATAAAGCAAAACGATTCCTCCAATCATAAACAACACTGCTATTATTTCTGCCTGCGTAGCTTGAACACCGAGAAAGTCGAATTTATTGTTCACCCGTATCTTTTCTATGAAGAATCGCTCAAGTCCGTTGAAGATTAGATACAGCGCGGTTATTACTCCGGCAGCTTTAACGCGCTTCCGAATAGACCATAAGAATATAAAGATGGCAACTGCCGCAACAATCTCATACAACGGTGTTGGGAATACCCCAGGAACCAAATGCGTTCCGTAGCCTGCATATTGATCGGAAGTCATAAACTCACCCACTCTATTCACGTTATTCGGATAGTCGTAAGACCAGGCCCAATCGGGCAACCACGAGAGCCATCCTGGTTTTGGACTTAGGTTTTCAATTCCCCAATCCCCATCTCCGCTCGTGTGACAACCCATGCGGCCAATACCATAGGCCAATATCATTCCTGGAGTTGCAGCGTCTGACAGGACTAACATGGGTATTTTTTTCATTTTGGCAAATGTCAAAACCACAATCGCCCCCATGATCAATCCACCGTATACCGTTAATCCACTAATGAAACTTTCAAGTGATGGGTGGGTGAAGAATTCGCGAAGCTCAGCCGGGTTTTCAAACAAGTGAAACAACTTCGCTCCAGCCAAACCGCCTATAGCTGCAAGGAAGGTAATGGTTCCTGTATATTCTCCTGCGGAAAACGATTCCATTTTCTCCTCGGGTTGAGGCATTTGCTTTTTCTTCTCTGTGTAATAACGATAATAGGCATATCCGCCACCTACAAGCAATCCCAATAATGGATAACCACTTTTAGAAAAGATGATGTGTTGCGGAGAATTCACCCCATTGAATAATCGCGTACTGTTCACCAATAAATAGATCACCTTCCAACCAAGAATAAATCCCATTAATCCAGAGAAGAAGATGTCCAACATATTCGGCGCACCTCCAACAATCACTTTTCGAACACCACCTTTGATTAAACCAAGAGACTCTTTTCTTTTCAATTCCAAGGTTAACGTGTAACTGGCAGCTATAAAAGCAAGCGCAACAAAGAACCCGAAGCTGTTCAACATTTTGGCCCAAGACCATTCAACGCCGAACCAATCGTAAAAGACATGATATAAAGTAGGATACATGTGGCGAAGATAATAAGGGAATGTAAAGCAATTGAGCAATAAATAGACATTCTATCTCGACTACTCTTCAAGATTTGGTAATATGGAATTCATGCTGCCTTCATGTAAGAAGAGTTAGTTTGTAAAAACAAAACAACCATGTTCAAAAAAGTAAAAATTCAATTCTTGTTAGACGGAAAAATGCAAGAATTAATTACGAAGATTGTTGATCTGAAGAAAGAGAAGCAAGAAGAGATTATTTACACGGAATGCAATCAACGCATTCCTATTCAGCGACTAATTTCTATCAACGGCCTCTCGTTCGAAATCTAATTAAAAGTCAATTTTTAACAAGCATTCTACAGTTAGATTTGTAGAAATACCTTGTTATGTCGAATGAACTACCCATGGGCATTCCTTCAGTGGATTTAGCCTTATTTTTAAACGGCACTGCCGAAGAGAAGCAACAGTTTGTAAATACCCTTGGCCACGCCTACGAAGAAATAGGATTTGTTGCTGTCAAAAATCCTTTAATCTCAGACCAAACCATTTCACAGCTGTACCAATCGGTACAAGAATTTTTTGCTCTTCCTACAGAATTGAAATTGAAATACGAGCGCAAGGAATTAGCCGGACAGCGCGGATACACAAGCTTCGGAAAAGAACATGCGAAAGATTCCAATGCCGGAGACCTGAAAGAGTTCTGGCACTTTGGTCAAATTGTTAACGACGGAAACAAAGACATTTATCCAGATAATATTCATGTCGACGAACTACCTGAATTCTTATCCGTTGGATTGGAAGCATATAAAGGCCTTGAAAACACGGGTCGACATATGCTCAGAGCCATTTCTCTTCATTTGGGATTGGAAGAAAACTGGTTCGACGCTCATATTCATGAAGGAAACAGCATTCTTCGTCCTATTCATTACCCACCCATTACTTCAGAACCGAAAGATGCTGTTCGCGCGGGTCAGCATGAAGACATTAATTTAATTACACTGCTCATTGGCGCTAGCGCAGATGGATTGGAAGTGTTAAACAAGCAAAACGAATGGGTAGCTGTTACGGCGTTACCCGATCACATTGTGGTAAACGTGGGCGACATGCTTCAACGTTTAACAAACAATCAGTTGAAGAGCACAACGCATCGGGTGGTAAATCCGCCAAGAGAAAAATGGGACACGCCAAGATTCAGCATTCCCTTTTTCCTTCATCCTAGAAATGAAATGAAATTAGATTGTCTTCCTTCTTGCATTAAAGAAGGCGAACATGCTCAATACCCTCCTATTACAGCTGTAGAATTCTTGAATCAACGCTTAGCTGAAATAGGGTTGAAATGAAAGTTCGCATTATGCAAAATTCCCTTCGATTCCGAATTACCGAAAAGGAAGCTGAACTTCTGAAGAAAAGCAAGCCGGTTGAAGTTAGCTGCATTATTTTTCATGGAGTGGAACTCACCTTCCGCATTTTTCCTTCGAAAGATCAGAACAGCGAGATGATTTGGAATGCTCCTGAAGTTGAACTTCACATACCCGATTTCGAGATTCAGACCTTCCTTTCTTCAAACAAAGAATCGTGGCACAAAGAGTTTACCATTGACGGAAAGATGCTATTAATCTCGGTTGAAAAAGATTTGGCTTACTTTCGAAACGGATTTCAAGCTTAATTTTTTTCATGCTGAACGATTCCTTCGGAAGAACACTAACTTATGCGCGCCTTGCTGTTACAGACAAGTGTAATCTGCGTTGCACCTATTGTATGCCAGAGGAAGGATTGAAGTGGTTGAAAAACGCGCAATTACTTTCTACTTCAGAATGGAAAAAAATGTTGGAGGTTCTGGCCGCTAGTGGAATTACAAAAATTCGATTTACAGGCGGAGAGCCGACATCTCGCGGAGACTTTTTTGAAATAGCCGAACATGCTTTTCAAATGAAGGCCTTTCATTCCATTAGCATAACTACGAATGGAACCTTCAACGAGAAAAATTCAGAGCTGTTTTTTCAGCTGCCTTGGAACGGCGTTAACCTGAGTATTGATTCTCTGAATGCCGAGCGTTTTCATTCCATGACCAAACGCAATGAAGTGCACAAAGTGCAACAAACATTGGAGCAACTTCTTCAACATAAAATAAAAACAAGCATTAACGCTGTCATTCTTGAACACCACAACGAAATAGATATACTCGAACTCGCGCAGCTAACGAAAGACAAAGATGTTCGCGTGCGATTCATTGAAGAGATGCCCTTCAACGGAAAAGAATACCACCATGCAGTGAAGTGGAATTGGAAAAAGTTAGAGCAAGAACTCTCTCATCACTTTCCAACATTAACTCCAATACCTTTTGAATCTGGAGCCACCGCGCAGAATTACACCATAGACGGTCACGTGGGTCAAGTGGGGATTATTGCGGCCTACAGCAGAACGTTCTGCGGAACATGCAATCGCATTCGCATTACTCCCGAAGGATTTGTAAAATCTTGTTTGTACGCCCCTCCTTCACTCCTGCTTCGCACGTTATTGCGTGAAGGGAAATCGAACGAAGAAATTAAACATGCGTTGGAAGCTGCATGTCTAACAAAACCGAAAGACGGATTCGCTGCGGAAGAGATGCAGGTGACGAAGAACTTTCAGAGCATGGCCTCGGTTGGAGGTTAGAATTTGTAGAACGAAAGCACATCATTTTCTTTCACTTCCGTATTCGGAAGAATTTCAATAAATCCGTTAGAACCCAAGGCCCCCATGTAATCGCCAGATCCATTCTGACGAACAATAGATGCGATTCTATTTCCATCTTTGTTGGTTGAAATGAACGCGGGAACATAAACCGTTAATTCAGATGAATTCGTGTAGGTTGAAATGCACCTAACATTTTCTACAGAATGATTTCTTAAATGCGGAAGCAAGTATCGCGTTGCGCAATGCAGCACTGAAATGGGATTGCCTGGAAAGGCAAAGACCATAACGTTGTTTTTACTTCCAAAGAAAAAGGGCTTACCTGGTTTTTGTTTTACACCATGAAAATGTTTTTGAATTCCATTTTCTTCCAATGCCTTCGCAACAAAATCGTATTTCCCTTTCGATACTCCGCCTGAAAAGCAAACGATATCAAAATTCTCTAATTCATGTTGAATTAAATGCGTCGTCTCTGTTTCGTCGTCAGACAATCTGAAGACACTCAAGCGACTGCAATGTGGAGACAACAATGCTTGAAGCATTTCTAAATTGCTTGAACGGATTTCATAATCGGCGGGTGTTTCATGAACCTCTACCAATTCATTTCCTGTAGACACTATGGCGACTGAAAACTGTTTGAAGACTTTCACCTTCGCCTTTCCAACAGAAGCCAGCGCTGCTATTTCCAGAGGACCAATAGCGGTTCCTTCCTTTAATATTTCATCACCTTGTTTTTGATCGAATCCTTTGGCATGTATGTTTTGAAAATGCTTTGGCTCTTCAATTTGAAATTGAACACAATCTTCTTTCCGAATTGATTTTTCATATTGAATCACAACCGAACATTCGTTCGGTAATACTGCGCCTGTCATGACTTCAATGCAGCTATTCTCATCTTTTAATGTTGAAGGGGGTTGTCCTGCAGCTTGAATTCCTTCAACAACAAATTCACGAATACCCTTTTCCCAAGCAGAAAGCTTAAACGCATATCCGTCCATCATAACTCTGTTAAACGGCGGTTGATCTCTATCGGAGCAAACCTTTTCAGCAAGAGTTCTTCCCGATGCTAAATGCAAGGCAACAGTCTCTTCTGTCGGCTTAGGAAAAACTTCGCTAATTTTTTGAAAGGCCACACTTGGTGTTACAAGCTCTTTCATTATGGAAGTGTTACAAGACTGTTGACTGTCCAGGCCTGTGGCGATGCGTTGAATAACGCTTTTGTCTTTGGCCAAACAATTTTAAAGATCTCGCTGTGTCTGTAGTTATTCAAATGCTCTTCACTGTCCCATTTGCTGTGGGTGAAAAAGATGATTGAATTTTCGTCTTCCGTTTGCCACAGTTCCAAATATGTGCATCCTTCAGCGGCTCGGATTTGATTGCGGTGTTCATTGAAAATTTCAAGGAACTGTTCGGCATTCTTTTTATCGAATGACATCTTAACGATTCGCGTCACCATGAAAAGATATTGTTAATGAGTCGCCTAAATCCAAATTCATTAATCGATTGAAAGTCCCTGCTCTGTCTCCTCCTCCCTCGCGATTCATGGAAATTACTAAGTAATCGTTTTGTCCCCAAAAGGCCACTTCATTGCCAACCTCAACATCTACAAAGCGTTCGTGAAACTTATTAATTGTCGTTTGCGATCTCACAGGAATGGCAAAGCTTCTTCCCTTCCCAATTTCGTCGAATAATTTCTTCGTTAAATTGAAATATAAATTTCCAAAATGATCTATGTACATTACTTGCGTCACAATATCTTGTCCGTTCAAGTAAGGTTCCAGACCTTTTATCTTAATCAGACCCTCTAACTTTTCACACCACAATTCAGGGTAATTCCCTTGGGCAATTCGTGCTGCGGCCAATGCGAAAACACCCGACATTGGAAACCGTTTGTCGTCTGCCGCTTCTATGTTTAGCAAATAAATTTTAACATCATCAACATTTACATCTGGAAATATGAGCGAAAAAACACCATTGTCTGCAGTAATTAAATAACGGTCTTGGTACTCGATAATGATATGTTCTTTCGTACTGTTTTTATAACTACTTATTCCGTTCATGAATACAGTTCCAAAGGGAAAACTGTTCCATACACTTCGAAAAAGGAACGCTGCTTCACCAATTTCTCCAGTTCCCACTTCATGCGAAATGTCTACAGGAATGATTGTAGGATTGTTGTTCAACAGCGCAGCCTTCACCAAAGAAACATAGTGATCTTTGGTTCCTAGGTCTGATATAAGCGCAACGATTGACATGGATAATTTAGAGTAATAACAAATTTCATTGAAAATTAAAGGTGTTCAACAGTAATTTCCATTATTTTCGACACAATTAATTGTGCAAAAAATTGGCAGAAAAAGAGCTCTTCCTTCCTTCAATAGATCCTATTGAATTCTTCGGTCCGAACAATGTTAAATTCAAGTTCGTTCAATCGAAATTTCCTAAGTTGAAAATAATGACTCGTGGAAACATGTTGAAAGCCGTTGGTAGCGACGATGAGCTTCAGCGTCTCGATGATTTTTTGACTCTTATTTTTTGGCACATAGACAAGTACCAAAGCATAACCCTTCAGCAATTGGAGCGCATCGCATTGGGGGAAACCGATGCTCCCGATATTCAAAAAGCGAATGGAGATGTTTTGGTTTTTGGTCCGGGTGGAAATAAAATCACAGCCCGAACACCCAATCAAAAAATTATGGTCGAACTCATGTCGAAAAACGACATGCTCTTCGCCATTGGTCCTGCTGGTAGTGGAAAAACTTACACAGCTGTGGCACTTGCTGTGAAAGCATTGAAAGACAAAGAAGTTCGACGCATTGTACTAACTCGTCCAGCTGTTGAAGCCGGCGAAAATCTTGGATTTCTTCCTGGTGATTTGAAAGAGAAACTCGATCCGTATTTGCAGCCGTTGTACGACGCGTTGATGGATATGATTCCTTACGATAAGTTAGCTGAGTATATGGAAAAGGGCGTGATTGAAATTGCTCCGCTTGCATTCATGCGCGGACGCACATTGGACAAAGCATTTGTTATTCTAGATGAAGCGCAGAATGCTACGGTGACTCAAATGAAGATGTTCCTTACGCGTATGGGAGCACAAGCGAAGTTCGTCATCACTGGCGACTCAACGCAAATAGACTTACCTCGCAATCAACCGAGCGGACTCATGCGCAGCGTTGAGTTGCTTCGCGGTGTTGAAGGCATCGGCGTAATTGAGCTCACAGGTAGCGATGTTATTCGTCATCCGCTTGTGAAGAGAGTGATTTCTGCGTTTGAAAAGATGGAAGCGGAAGCCATAAAGACACGACAAAGTCGTGATGACACTAAGTGATGACCGTTCCGGATGACCTTCTTCGAAGGATGACACTACGTGATGACCGCCTCGCGGAGCGTCATCGAACAAAGTTCGTCATCGATTGAAAATCGTCATCATCGCTTTGCGATGTCATCACGACTGTGTCGTGTCATCGCACGAAGTGCGTATTTATCTTTTGATAAATCGTACCTGCTTCAACCCCTTCCCATCATTGAATTCCATCAAGTAGATTCCGCTTGCCCAATTTGAAACATTCAATTCACTGCGGCTTGCAGATTTCCCTGCGTGAATGATTCTTCCCACTTCGTCGCGAACGGTTAGGTTCAACATAGAATGAATTCCTTCAACAATAACCACATCAGATGACGGGTTTGGAAAGACGTGAATAGAGTTCAATGCAGACTCGCTTACACTTCCAATGATATCGATGCTTATTACATCTGTAAAATCGGAAGAAATGAATGGATTTCCAACTGCATCAAGACCATCTGCAAGACTCACATTCAAGTTTAAGCTTGTGAATGGAGCATCAAGAAGAGTTAATGTGTAGGTGAATCTGTAAGTCACTGCGTCAATCCAAGTAGCTCCAGTTAATGTGAAATAGTCGAGAACAAACGGATCGGCGAACGTTAAGGTTGGCGCTGAAGAGGCTGTCATTGACTCGCTGTAAACCACATCTATGTAAAAGTCAGAAGTCAATCCTTCATACAAGGCAGTCGAAGGAATAATCTGAACAACTGTTGGATTCTCGGTGTCGATCATAAACACATTCGATTCAACAACAACAGCCGCGTTGCCGTGAATGTCGTTTGCGCTAATGATTGGAGTTAACGCAGGGAACAACTCTTGTCCATCGTTTTCCAAATATTCAACAACAAATTCAGTCGCTGAATTCCAAGTAGAAGAAAGCAAACTGATTGAATTGATGGTTGGATCACCTTCAACAAATGTCACCACAGGAATTTCGCTAACATTCATGTCTTCCTCAAAAGTGAAAGTCAATTGGAAGGTCTGACCCGCTGTAGCGTCTGTTAAAACTGCATTTGTAGAAACAACATTCACTGCAGGATTGCGAGTATCAATGTTTAAGACATTCAACAACGTGTCTTCTACTTGTAAGTTCCCCGCTAAATCGCTTGCTGTTAAAGAATGCAAATTCACATTCAACCACTCTTCATTTAAATCCGAAACATTGAACACTGCGTGGTATGTACTCGCATTGAACCAATATCCAGAAGCAATATCTTGTGATAATCCAGCAGGTGTTTGATCGGTGAAAGATAAAATCGCTGGGAAGTTAGTATCCATGGTTTTGTTGAAGTACAATGTCACTTCAGTTGTTCCCACTGCAGCAGTTGCATCAGTCACCCAAATGTCTGAAGCCACGGAAGCCGTAACTTCTGGACGAACCATGTCTACTTTCCAGTTACCACCCACATACGCTCTCGCGAAACATCCGTCAGTAGCTTTACCACCAACCACACGGAAATTAATTCCACTATACTGCTGAGTTGCTTGCGCAACGTTATACTCAACCACAAATGCAGAGTCGTTCAACCAAAACGCATTGGTTTGTGAGAGAACGCCTAAAGCAATTAAATCTGTTGAAACAAAAGTAACGGCAGGAATAGCCGCAGGAGCCATAGCTCTGTTGAAATGAAAAATTGCACTCACCGTATTTCCAATGTCTGAAGAGGAAATAATTGGATCTGAAAATGTAACATTTACAACGTGAGGAACAACCGCGTTGTTAATTGACTCTGCGTATTGAACAGCCTGAGGACCTAATTCAATTCCAATTTTTCTACCTGGAATATCATCGAAGCCCGCGTGAATTCCGCCCCAAATGCGCGAAAGCGAGCACTGATCTGCAGCGTCTCTATATGTCGCCCATTGAAGCGTAACATCCGTTGAAGGTCCTTCTTCAAAAACCAAGTACTGATTTTGCGTTGCGAGAAATTCTCCGACCCCCCCTGGAAAAAACTCAGTCCCTGTGATTGCAGTCATTACTTCTGCAGCCGTTCTTGAATAAGTAGAATGTCCACTGATATAACCCGCAAAAGGAGGAGTAACAAAAGTCGGGCGCTGGTACGGCCACCAATTTTTAGCAAGAATCCAATCAGCACCTGCATATGTGTTTGTTGGATTAGGAATGTAACTTGGACCTTTCCAAGAACGCACCTTAACTTCTCCGATGTCTCCTGACATAAATCCGTTTAATGTATCGGCTGGTTGAACCAATTCAATATAGCCCGGAATCAATGGCAATCCTTGGAAGTGATAATTAGGCAAGGTTGGATCCGAAGACTGCCCATTGTCTGCCATTTTACGAATGACAGAAACCGGACGACTTCCATCGTAATACCCTTTAATTCCCCAAGCACAGATTGCTGCATCGTGCACAGCCCCGCCCATTGCGAAGTATGCTTTAACGTCCCACTCTAAGTCATTTAAGACTTCACCTTCACCTCCCCATTTTCTTACGAATAAAGGATGGTCATGAACGACGTTCATAATCTTGAACCAATGTCCAGGAGGTGTTTCGCTCTGTGGACCATCTGCCCAGAACTCTGCAAGTACTCGTGTAAAATCGCCTCTCTTCACCAATTCTGGTGTATAAGGCTGTCCCGTAACTGGATTCAATGAACGACCCGTACCGATATCTCCTCCTTCCAATAAATTATAAAAATTCGGATAGTCATTCGGAGTTTCAGGTAACGCAGGAATGTTGCAAACACTTGCTGGAGAAATGTCTATTAACGTAGTGTCATCTGGAGTTAAGTGCGATGACCAAGTCGCCACCATAACATTTCCATAAACGAAAGGATGATCTAAAGATGTTGTATCTGTTGGAAGTAAAACAGGGGGTGCTCCTGGATCTTTAAATACATTCCAAAAATTACCGTCGCGGAAATGAACCGTCTTGTCAGCATCAGTTAATGAAAATGGCTTTACATTCCCCCACTCTGGCGACAAAGCTGAAGGTGTTGGTAAGCCAGGAAAACCATTTTGATCTACAAAGTTTGCCAAGTTAAGTGGCTGCCAGCGATTGATAAACGTATTGTTGGGATTGCCCGGAAAAACAGGCAACATCGGTGCATTTACAGGTACGTAATATTGATTGGAATAATTTAGCAACTGATTCGAACCGTCTTGATTGCCATAAGCAATGTATTGCGCAGCGATGTAGTTTCCCAATTTAGCAGGGTCACCATCACTGTAATCTGTGGATGTTTCCGCCGTATTGTAACCCAATCCAAACATCACAAAGTTCGCCATGGTTAGGGTATTTAACCAATTAGGCGAATACTGATAGCGATTAATAATCATTCTGTAAGCCGCATAAGTAATGGCCTTTTCCCTCGCAACTTGAATATTTGCTGGTGTTTCAATTCCATTGAATGTGGAATTGAATCCGTTTAAGGATTGTCCAATTAAATAGGTCTTTGCCGTGTCGTCGAACAATGCCCATGCATCGTACATGGCAGCGTGAATATGAAAAAGATTTCTTGCGTGAATAGTAGGACGAGCATTGTCATTTCGAATGGCTTGAAGCACAACTTCATCCCATTGACGGGCAACAGAGAACTCTTGAGCCTGCATTGAAAAAGCAGAAATAAATATAACCGATAATCCTAGTAAAAGAGACTTCATAGTATATGGTTTAGGCACTACAAAGATAACTCAACCCAAGGCAAAATGGTTGCTTACATATATCAGGATTCGCAAACTTTATTCAAGTTGGCGAAATCTAATCTACATTCTTATGTCTTGGACCATGCGGAGGTCTGCCGCCAGGAGGTGGGCCGGGATGGCCGCCCTTTCTTCCGACTTCTTCCAACAGTACTTTATGAAACTCTCGCTCGATACCCGGAAGCTTCGCGGTTTTCTGAACACCTATCACTTTGCTGCAAGCAATCATAAAGTTTGAATCTTCTTCAACTTCTTTCACACGAAGCGCTGAGATTTCGTTGTTCAAAGACTCGAACGCCCTTTGATTTTCGCCTACGGCGTCCATCTTGTCCATTACCTTTTTCAATTCCTTGCGATGGGTCTTCTGCGTTTCTTCATGCGCATTGTAAACCGGCCAAAACTTTTCAGCTTCAACGGCAGTCAATGCCAATTCACTCGTTATGAAGGCGCGCTTCAACGCTTGTACTTTTTCGCTGCGCTTCGGCTCATCGCGATCGGGTTGTGCGTATGCGCCTAAGGTGCATAAACACACTAAAAGAATCATTGTCTTTTTCATGCTCTTGTTAATTTATGTTTTCTATTAAATCTGTATCCTCTTCCAATAAATACGCAACCAATTCTTCCCTCGGAATTTCTTTCAACCCCTGAGCCACCTCTTCTTTACTCTTCCCTTCTCTTCCCTTTTCTTCCCCTCTCTTATCCAAACTCTCATTCTCATTCTCATTCTGTTTCTCATTCTCTATATTCCCTTCTCTTACCTCGGGCGAAAGATATGTCGCCCCTATATCTTCTCCTATCTTCCCCTCATTCTCATTCTCATTCTGTTTCTCATTCTGATTTTCAACTTGCACTTTCGCAACCTCATTCGTATCGGCCCTCCCCTTCAACATGAAAAATCCAACACCAATAACACATGCGGCAGCCAAAGCCAGTAGCCATTTCCCTGTTGGAAATTTCCGAACGGGCATAAGTGCTTTTTTATTTTTCTCGAAATAATCGGCAGGAATATTCCACTCGTTATTCTTCATTTTGTCTTTCATTTAATTCTACTTTCCATTCATTCTTTTGAATGTCTTGTTTTATTTTTTCTACGGCGTGATGAAAACTTGCTTTCAACGCGCCTATACTTGTGCCTGTTATTTCTGCTATTTCAGTATATTTTTTTTCTTCATAATATTTCATAACGAAGACTGCTCTTTGCTTTTCCGGAAGCGCAGCCACCATGGCTTGGAGGCGCCTTTGCATATCATCGCCGGTGTAATGCGCGTCTTCCTCTAGCTGCTTGGCGTTACTTAAAATAAGTCCGTCCCAATGGCCCTTCAACATCCGTTTACTTCTTTCAATATGTCCCAACGCTTCTCGGTATGCAATGCTGTGCATCCACGTTCCCAACTTACTTTCTCCGCGAAAATTATCTATTCCTTTGAATACCCGAACAAAAGTCTCTTGCAAAACATCGTTGGTGTCTTCGTGGTTCAATAACATTCTTCGAATAAAAAAGTACAGTGGTTTCTGGTAGTCGGAAATAAGCATCTCGTATCCTTTGTTTCTCGTCTTTGAAACGGAAATAAGTTTTAAGATTTCTTTTTCACGTTCTATCATTACTTATTAGAACTAATAAATTG
>JBEIFO010000003.1:0-22582 GCA_040382375.1 Crocinitomicaceae bacterium | reverse complement strand
TCCAACTCAACACCAATCTTTGCCAAGTGCAACATAGCCACTTTCTCATCGAGATTCTTAGGCAATACATAGACTTTGTTCTCGTATTTGTCGCGGTGCATCCACAATTCCAACTGAGCCAAAACCTGGTTGGTGAATGAAGCACTCATTACAAACGAAGGGTGCCCAGTAGCACAACCCAAGTTCACTAAGCGACCTTCAGCCAAAACAATAATGTCTTTGCCTTCCAAGGTGTACTTGTCTACTTGCGGCTTAATGGTATCTTTCGATGCGCCGTAGTTGCTATTCAACCAAGCCATATCAATTTCATTGTCGAAGTGTCCAATGTTACAAACCACTGCATTGTGCTTCATAGCCATGAAGTGCTTTCCAACAATAATTTGGTGGTTACCGGTTGCAGTAACAATAATGTCTGCCTCAGCAATTGCGGTATCCATGCGTTTAACTTCATATCCTTCCATTGCCGCCTGAAGCGCACAAATCGGATCAATTTCAGTTACGATTACACGAACACCTGCGTTACTCAAAGAATCAGCTGATCCTTTTCCAACATCGCCGTATCCGGCAACAACTGCCACTTTACCTGCCATCATTAAGTCAGTGGCTCTGCGAATTGCATCAACCAACGACTCGCGACATCCGTACTTATTGTCGAATTTACTCTTCGTAACAGAGTCGTTGATGTTAATTGCAGGAAGCATTAACGTTCCGTTCTTTTCACGGTCGTACAAACGAAGAACTCCAGTAGTCGTCTCTTCAGAAATACCACGGATACCCGCAGCCAATTCAGGGAAACGATCGAACACCATGTTGGTCAAATCTCCACCGTCGTCTAAGATCATATTCAAAGCTTCTCCGCCTTCAAAAGCGTGAAGTGTTTGTTCAATACACCAATCGAATTCCTCTTCGTTCATTCCTTTCCAAGCAAACACTGGAATACCTGCAGCAGCAATTGCAGCAGCAGCGTGATCTTGTGTAGAGAAAATGTTACAAGAGCTCCAAGAAACTTGTGCTCCTAATTCAACAAGCGTTTCAATTAAAACGGCTGTTTGAATAGTCATGTGCAGACATCCCGCTACGCGAGCGCCTTGCAGAGGCTTACTGGCTCCGAATTCAGAACGCAAAGACATTAGTCCTGGCATCTCGGCTTCCGCCAATAAAATTTCTTTACGTCCCCATTCTGCGAGAGACATATCTTTTACTTTGTAGTTCATTGTGCTTGTGAGTGTTTGGCTCATGTTTTCAATTATTAGTTTGCAAAGGTATAAACAGAACATTAAACAAAAGGTTGAATACATTAGCAAAAAAAAATTCATGCCCCTTTGGTCTCTCCCTTCGAATAAAAACCTAAAGCTCTGGCATTTAACAGAGTCTGATGAGGCATGGATGGAATTAGCCGAAAAAACAGGGCATCTTTTTCCCAACAAACTTCCCAATCGCAGAGATATCGAGCGTTTCGCAACATTATTGTTGTTGAAAGAAGCGAAGCTTGAAGATCAACTTCAATACAATGAATTTGGGAAGCCTGTTCTGCGCGATGGCCAATTCATTAGTATTTCCCATGACAAAAATATTGTTGGAATTATTATTCAGGAACAAGAAATTGGCCTCGATATTCAAACTGTGGAAGAGCGAATTCATCGCATTGCGAATAAATTTTGTAACGACAACGAACTGAATCAATTTCAGTCTACCGAAGAAAGAACTGCCATCTGGTGCACCAAAGAAGCGATTTTCAAATACTTCGGCACCGACGTTCCGTTTGCTGAAAGCATAACCGTGACTTCAATAAATTGGAATTCGGAAGAAATAATTGCTAACTATTCGGGTGTTCATGGCGATCGCATTTTCACCCTCAAGCTCATGAACCTTAACAATACCTTTGTGGTATACACACAATAATATGAGAAGCTTCTTTACCCTTGCTCTGATTCTTTTTTCTATTTATGTTGAAGGACAATTCCTGTCGGCTCCTGGAACATACATTCATACGCGCAACGCTTCAAATACTTCGGATAGAGAGACCGTCATTTGGTCGGAAGACTTCGCCGACGGCATTCCTAGCAGTTGGAACAACTCAGGAGCACCCGCTCTTGCTATTTGGGAATACCGCGGTCCTACAACAAACCCCAATCAATTGGTTGGTTCAAGAGGATCGTGTCTTCCCGATGGAAACGTGGGAGAAGCAATGACTAGCAGCACCGCTTCAAACGGATTTGTGATTTTTGATTCGAATTACTGGGACAACAATCTGAATCCATGCACCGTAGATAATTTCGGGACAGGACAGGCACCGGGTCCGCATCTATCTTATTTAACTACTCCATCGATTAACTTAAGCGGATTCCCAAATTCGGTTTTGGAATTCGAACAATACATCCGCTATTACCTCGGAAATACACGCGTTGAAATCTCCATAGCCAACGGACCGTGGGAAGTTCTTTACACCAACATTCTAGATCAAGGAATCACCACTCAAAATACGCAAACCGTGCGCATGCCTTTGCCAGCCTCAGCAGGAAATCAGAGCAATGTGAAATTGCGATTTGTCTACGACGGACTTTACTACTTCTGGCAACTCGATGATATTCGAATTATTCAAGGATATGACAATGACTTGATTATTGAAAATTCTTCTTACGGCGATTTCGATTTAAACAATCCCGATCACACCACCGGATTCGAAATGATGGAGTACACGCAATACCCTAGTGCATTTGCCCCACTCGTGCATTTGGAGAGCAACGTGTTCAATTTAGGAACGAATGTTCAAACCAACGTGGCGTTGAACGCGCGCATTATCAATGATAATTCTGGTGTATTGATATACGAAAGCAATTCGCCTATTCTTTCTGAATTGGCTCCAGGTGCCGACTCCGTTCTTGTAGCTGGCGAATTTCAGATTGACCCAACGGTTTCACACTACAGCGCCTATTTCAATGGTCTTCAAACCGAAACCGATGGAAACATATTCAATCAGATAGACTGGCTTCAGTTCGATGTAACTCCCGTTACATACGCTCGCGATGAAAACAGTTTGGGCTCTATGTTCCTTCCTTCGGCAGCATACGCCGATGCACCTTTCGAAATGGGCGCGGTTTATTTACTTCCATCATCTGGACAACAACTTCACAGCATAAGTGTTGCCATTGGCGAAGGAACTACACTTCCATCTTCTGTATACGCCACTGTGTTTCCGTTCTCGCTTGCAACAGGAATTGGAGCAGCCATTGCAACTACACAAGACTTTGCCATTACGGAAGCCGATATTAATTCTTTTGGAGGTGCAAGCATGAAAGTCCTTTCTCTCGACACACCAGTAAATTTATCTCAAGGACTCTATCTTGTTGCCGTTGGATCTCCGAACAGTGCATTTCAAGCGGTGATTGGACTGTCTGGCAAGTCAGAAGACTTGAGTGCGTGGGTTCGCTTCAACAATTCAAACAACGATCTTTTTTACCTCACAAGAACACCCATGATTCGCATGAATTTCGGTACTGTTTCAAACATAACCGAACAATCATTCGGTCAGTCGTTCCAGGTTTTTCCTAATCCAGCTGCGGAGAATATTTCCATTCTTTTGAAAGAAAAGGAATCGGCAACTATCGAAGTATTCGACCAAACAGGCAGATGCGTTCATTCCCAAAAAAGTAATAAAGAAGTATTGAAAATTGAAATGAATGTTTCTGATTTTTCTGCTGGAATCTATACTGTTAAAGTAATTCAAGCGAATCACTCTTCGTCGCAAATTTTCATCAAGGAATAAGGCATGTCCATTAAGTCAAGTACCAGTCTTTGGCTCGGAAAGCGAGTACGAACTTCGTTGTTGAATGAAAATGACCATGCGCAAGAATTGCAACAAAGCGTTCTAAAAAAACTCTTGCATGAAGCCCGTAACACTGCATTTGGAAATGACCACCACTTCAAAAATATTTCAAGTCATTCTGAATGGACACATGCGGTGCCTGTTCGCGACTATGAGGAATTGGTTCCGTATATGGAACGCGCGAAGGCCGGAGAGCTTTCTGTTTTGTGGCCAGGCATGCCGAAATATTTCTGCAAAACTTCCGGAACAACTAGCGGAACGAAATTCATTCCGCTTACACAAGCTTCATTGCCCAACCACATCGGTTCCGCGCGCAATGCACTATTGAACTACATTGGTGAAACAGGGCAATCGAAATTTGTAGATGGAAAAATGATTTTCCTTCAAGGAAGTCCTGAATTAGACAGACTCGACTCAGGCATTCCATACGGAAGGCTTTCGGGTATTGTTGCCAATCACGTTCCAGCGTATTTACAAAAGAATCGCATGCCTTCATACGCAACCAATTGCATTGAAGATTGGGAAACGAAGATCAATAGAATAGTTGAAGAAACATGCAAGCAAGACATGCGTCTCATCTCCGGAATTCCTAGCTGGGTGCAGATGTATTTCGAAATGCTTCTTGAAAAAACAGGCAAGCAAACCATCAAAGAAATTTTCCCGAATTTCGAATTGTTCGTTTTCGGAGGAGTGAATTTCGCTCCATATAAATCGCGATTTGCAGAGCTCATTGGTGAAGAAATTCCAACCATCGAATTATATCCGGCCAGTGAAGGATTCCTTGCTTATCAAGACTCTCAGACCGAAGAAGGCCTTCGTCTTAATGTGAACAGTGGAATCTATTTCGAATTTATAAAGGCCGACGATTACTTTTCTGAAAATCCGAAACGTTACGCCTTGCATGAGGTCGAATTGGGTGTGAACTACGCACTCATCCTTAGCAACAACGCAGGACTCTGGGGGTATAGCATAGGAGATACTGTGAAGTTTGTTTCGCTCAATCCGTATCGCATTTTAGTCACGGGAAGAATTAAACATTTCACTAGCGCCTTTGGTGAACACGTCATAGGTGAAGAGGTCGATCGAGCCATGGCGCAAGCATTGGTTCAACTTAAATTTTCCGTGAACGAATTTCATGTGGCTCCACAGGTGCAGCCATCAGAGGGACTTCCATACCACGAGTGGATCATTGAATTCAATGGTGAGGAGCCGAATTTATTGGCACTTCAAGAAATTATAGACAATAAAATGCAAGAACAAAATGTTTACTACAAAGACCTCATTGTAGGAAACGTTCTGCAGCCATTGAAAATAACATCTGTGAAAACAGGCGCTTTCAATGCCTATATGAAATCGGAAGGAAAACTTGGAGGTCAAAATAAAATTCCACGACTCGCGAACGATCGAAAATTGGCCGATGCATTACTTCAACATAAATAGAATTATACTCTTTGTTTCAACGCTTCTCTGCTTTCAAGCGAGCGCACAATTGCGTTGGAGTGAGCAAAACGTTAACTACGGAGTCTTCACGAAATATACCGAACGTGTAAGCGATATTGTTATCTGGAATGAAGGAACAAAAACAGATCATTTACTTCGTGCAGACTTTTCGATAAACTTTCAAGTGCTGTATTCTACCAAAGACGTGCAGCCCGGAGACAGCCTAGTCATTCGAATTAAATTCAACCCCAGAAAAAAAGGAAAATTCAAAGAAGTTGTTCCTGTTTATTTCGCTTCACAAAGCGTTTCTATTCCGCTTACCATTAACGCTGAAGTTACCTACGTTAACATAAATGAAGACCTCCCTTGTCCGCATTTCAACGAGAAACCCACGTCCTGTTGTGGCGATTTTTCTTTGGATGTTTTGGTCATTGATAAGGTTACACGCAAACCCATTCACGACGCAGATGTGGAAGTTCTCGAACAACGCCAACTTCAACTTGCAAAAAAAACAAATAAAGACGGAGAGATCAATGCTGAAATCCCGATCGGATACTACACGCTCTATGCAGGAAAAGAAGGTTATTTAGGGCAGTCAATCACCACGCAAGTTAATCTGCACAACCACCGATTTGTTTTTGAATTGGAAAAGAAAGAAATCGTTCCTCCGCCTCCTTTAATTGTGCCCATAGATTCAATTCCATCTGTTGTAACAATAGAAATAGATCTTAACAAATCCTTCAGCGAAAAAGATTTCGTTCCGAACAACATTAGTTTTCTCATAGACATTTCGGGATCTATGGCTCAGGGAGAAAAATGGCCGTTGACGCAGCAAGCGCTTTCTTCGCTATCTGGAGTTATGCGCGCAACGGATCAACTCTCTGTTCTCACGTATTCAGAAAAAGCAAAGGTGCTGTTAAACACAACAAGCGGAAATGAAGTAAAAGATCTTGGATTGTTGTTGGAAGGAAAAAAGCCGAATGGACAGACGAGTGGAACGGCTGGATTCAACGCCGCCTTCCGTATGTTACGTAAATCGAAAATAGACGCGGGTAACAATCAACTCTATGTTATAACAGACGGTGCCTTTCAGCCCAAAGATGAAAAGCGCATTGAAAAGCTTGTTCGTTTAGCGCGCAAACAAAAAATTCACACGACCGTAATTGTGGTGAAAGGAAGTAAATTCGCGAAAGAAAATTTGGAAACGATTTCTCAATTTGGAGAAGGATCTTTTCTCTGCATTGAAAATGCAGAAGATGCACAATCGAAAATTTTCGAACTAATAAAGCAGCAATCGAAAAAATGAGTCAAGTAAAAATTATTGGAATTTCAGGCGGAAGCGGATCGGGCAAGACGACTTTTTTAAGTGGATTGAAGGAACGAATTCCAGCCGAACATCTCGCCCTTGTCTCTCAGGACAATTATTATAAGCCGCAAATAGAGCAACACAGAGATGAGAACGGTTGGGTGAATTATGATCTTCCAACGGGAATTGAAAGAGAACGATTGATTCACGACATGAATCAATTGTTGAATGGAAATGCAATTGAATTTTTAGAATATAACTTCAACAATCCAGCTTGGGAACCTCAGAAGATGATCATTCAACCGGCACCCATTGTTGTGATGGAGGGATTGTTTGTTTTTCATTACAGCGAAATTTTCGAAATACTTCATCATAAGATTTACCTAGATGCTCCTGTTGATTTGCGTTTGGAAAGACGCATCAATCGCGACCTTGGGCAACGCGGCTATCCAGAACATGAAGTTCGTTATCAGTGGGACAATCACGTTCGTCCAGCAGAGATTGAATATCTCGAACCCTTCATTGAACGTTGCGATTTAATCATTGACAGCACCAAGCCCATTGAGAGCGAAATTGATCGTTTGGTAAAACTCCTCGGCTATTAATGGAGATTACGATTTACACAGACGGCGCGGCGAAAGGCAATCCCGGTCCAGGCGGATACGGAGCAGTGCTTATGGCAGGAAAATTCCACAAAGAAATTTCTGAGGGCTTTCGCCTCACCACCAACAACCGCATGGAGCTTATGGCTGTATGCGCTGCCTTGGAATTATTGAAATTCGACAACAGTCCGGTTACGATTTATAGCGATTCGAAATACGTTGTGGACTCTGTAGAAAAGAAATGGATTGCCGGTTGGGTGAAGCGCGGATGGAAAAATGTGAAGAATCCAGATTTATGGAAACGCTACATGGCTGTGGCTTCCAAGCACAACGTGAAATTCGTTTGGGTGAAAGGACACGCTGGAAATAAATACAATGAGATTTGCGACGAATTGGCTGTCGCGGCAAGTTCGGGAAGAAATCTTCCTGCCGATGATTGGTATGAGCGGAATGCTTCAGATAATTAATTGTTTTAGCTAATCACTACTATATTTGCCCAAACTTTTGAAACCATGCGTACAGACCAATACCAAGGACACGATTATTATTTAATGGATGAGCTGCTTACCGACGAGCACAAATTGATTCGCGATGCAGCACGTGAGTGGGTAAAAAAAGAAGTTTCTCCAATTATAGAAGAAGCTGCTGAAAACTGTAAATTTCCTCAACACCTTATACCAGGCTTAGCCAGCATTGGTGCCTTCGGACCTTATATCCCAGAAGAATACGGCGGAGCCGGATTGGATCAAATTGCTTACGGACTTATTATGCAAGAGTTGGAGCGCTGCGATAGCGGTCTTCGCTCTACTGCTTCTGTGCAATCTTCTTTAGTTATGTATCCAATTTGGAAATACGGTTCTGAAGAACAACGCATGAAGTTCTTACCGAAATTGGCTTCTGGCGAATGGATCGGTTGCTTCGGATTAACTGAACCAGACCACGGTTCAAACCCCGGTGGAATGACCACCAACTTCAAAGACATGGGCGACCACTATTTGTTGAACGGTGCGAAAATGTGGATCTCTAACGCTCCATTCGCTCAAGTAGCGGTTGTTTGGGCTAAGAACGAAGAAGGACGCATTCACGGAATTATAGTTGAAAGAGGTATGGAAGGATTTACAACTCCAACCATGCACGGCAAATGGAGCCTTCGCGCAAGCGATACCGGTGAGTTGATTTTCGATAACGTAAAAGTTCCGAAAGAAAATCTTCTACCTGGACGTTCAGGATTGGGCGGACCACTTTCTTGTTTAGACAGTGCGCGTTACGGAATTGCTTGGGGTGCCATTGGTGCAGCATTAGACTGCTACGATGTTGCTCTTCGTTATTCACAAGAACGTATGCAGTTCGGCAAGCCTATCGGTGCTTTCCAATTGCAACAAAAGAAATTGGCTGAAATGATTACTGAAATCACCAAGGCACAGTTGCTTACGCTTCGTCTCGGTCAACTTCGTAATGAAGGACGCGCAACAAGCGCAATGATCTCTATGGCAAAACGCAACAACGTTGACATGGCGAAAACCATTGCTAGCAACGCTCGTCAAATGCTAGGCGGAATGGGCATTACTGGAGAGTACCCAATTATGCGTCACATGATGAACCTTGAATCTGTAATTACTTACGAAGGAACACACGACATTCACTTGCTAATTACAGGAATGGATGTGACTGGATTCGATGCATTCAAATAATTTTATGAAAAAAAATATTCTTGCATTTTTACTAACCCTAGCTTCGGCTGGGGTTTTTGCTCAACAAGCGGCTGGTCCTCATTATGTATTCACCAATTACAGCAGCACATTCACTCCATTAGAGGAAGCGACCTCGCTTGACGGTGGACAGATTTGGGATGATCCGACTTGGACTGTTCCATTGGGGTTCACCTTCTATACTGCCAATGATACCATAACTACACTATACGTTGGTGAGCTTGGAACGACAGTGTATGGAATTCAAGACGATTCGTTGAGCGATATTTTCCTTCCTTACTTCGATGATATCGCAAATGCCGATAACGACACGCTAGTAAGTCCGGTTAGCTATGTGGTTGAAGGACCTCCTGGATTTCAAATCTGCAAAATTGAATGGTTGAATGTAGGTTTCTACGAAGATTGGGCGGCCAATGGTACCTACACCAATACCACTTCTTTCCAATTGTGGTTGTATGAAAATTCAAACATTTTCGAATACCATTACGGACCAAGTAATATTACGAATGCAAGTATGATCCATATGTTCGGAGCTCCTGCCGCAGCCTTCTTGGAGAACTTGAATCAAAATACAGGATTCGATTGGGACGGATTTTACAGTGTGACAGGAAATACCGATGCGCCAACAATCACGACACTTACCACAGCTGAAATTCTTGGAGCCCAAGGAATTCCATCATACGCTTTGTTGAATGGAGAGCCTGCTGAAGGCACTGTGTACCGCTTTGCGCCGACCTTCGTTGGCATTGAAGAAAATAGCCTTGCTACTTTCGATGTGTATCCGAATCCGACAAGCGGACTGCTGAATGTTTTCAATCCAACACAAGAATCTCTTGTTGCTCAAATACTTTCTTCAGAAGGGAAAATCATTCAAGTGGAAACGTTATCCTTCGGAAGAAATTCAATTCAAACAAATGAACTAGCTTCTGGATTTTACTTGCTTCGCATCAACGGCACTTGCACATCCTTCATTAAGAATTAATTCATGAAAGGCAATTGGCGAAGCCTTCCCGTTATTGTCATTTTAGCAATAATCTGGGGAAGCTCCTTCATTCTCATGAAGCGAGGCATGTTTGCTTTCGACGCCAATGGCATTCAAGTTCCTGTCTTTTCGCCGAATCAAGTTGCTGCTTTAAGATTGGGCATTGCCTCTTTGGTCATGCTTCCCTTCGCATTCATTTTCAAGAGCTGGTTAAAACGTGAGTTGATCTGGTGGTATGTTGTGGTAGGACTATTGGGAAGTGGCATTCCGGCTTTCCTTTTCACGAATTCGCAAATGTTTTTGCACTCGAGCATGTCGGGCATCTTGAATGCGCTCACTCCGCTCTTCACGCTCATTGTCGGGTACTTCGTTTTCAAGAAGTCGGTTCGGAAAATGCAAATTGTGGGAGTCACCCTTGGTCTTATTGGCGCGGTTTGCCTCATTAGTTTGCGCGGATTGGGCGACTCGAAGAACATGGCGTACAGCATGCTTATTGTTCTTGCAACGATAAGCTATGGTTTCAGCGTGAACACGATTCACAGTAAATTGCATGGGGTACCTTCATTCGCTATTTCTGCCTTTTCTTTATTGGTTATCGGAATTCCTTGTTGGGTACTCATTGGCACAGATGGAACGTTCGAGATTCTTCAAACCAATACCTACGGATGGCGCAGCCTGGGATTCATAGCCACCTTGGCCATTTTGGGGACAGCTCTTGGAAATATCCTGTTCTTCCGCTTCACGCAGAAGGTTGGCGCACTAGCGGCTTCATCCATCACCTACCTAATTCCCATAGTTGCAATCATGTGGGGCGTCTACGACGGCGAGCCGTTCACTTGGCTTCACGGTGCTTTTGCAGTGATTATTCTTACGGGGATTTATTTGGTGAATAAACAGCCTGCTTCGAGATTCACAAAGTGAAAGATGTTTCACAAGATGCGTTGCAAGATTCACGGAGTGAAAGATGTTTCACAAGATGCTTTGCAAGATTCTTCGAAAGAATTTCACCAAAGGTTTGATCGTGAAACGATTGATCGAATGCAAATTCGATTTCTATGAAATATTGTATTGTTTTCAAACAAACAATGTGTATATTTGCACCCCTTAATCGGGAAAAACTAATTAAAAATTAACGTTATGTACGCAATTGTTGAAATAGCAGGGCATCAGTACAAAGTACAAAAAGATCAGCAGATCTTCGTTAATCGTCTTCAAAACGAAGAAGGAACACAGGTTGAATTCAACCACGTTCTTTTGACTGATGATAACGGTTCGATCACTGTTGGCGCCCCAGCTGTAGAAGGTGTTAAGGTCACCGCACGCGTAGTGAATCACCTTAAAGGAGATAAAGTAATTATCTTCAAAAAGAAACGCCGTAAAGGCTATCAAAAGAAGAACGGTTTCCGTGCTTATTTGACAGAAATTGTAATTGAAAACATTGGTTAACCCCTAATACTAAAAGACAATGGCTCACAAGAAAGGTGTCGGTTCGTCGAAAAACGGCCGTGATTCAGAAAGTAAACGCTTAGGTGTAAAATTATTTGGCGGACAAGTATGTGTTGCTGGTAATATTATCATTCGTCAGCGTGGTACTCGTCACAATGCAGGCTTAAACGTTGGGGTTGGTAAAGACCACACGTTATATGCTTTGACAGACGGAGTAGTAGAATTCCGCAAGAAGAAAGACAACAAGTCGTTCGTTTCGGTTGTTCCTGCACAGGCGTAATCGAGAGTTCGTCTCAACAATTTTCAAAAACTCTCGATCTTTTGGTCGGGAGTTTTTTATTTTATCCAACATCAAGTAACTTCGTCACATGCTTCAAGTACCCTATTTAAGAGAGAATACAGAGAAAGCGCTTAGCGGTTTAGCCAAGCGCAACAAAGATTTTTCAGCGACCGTTGAATCTATCATTTCAGTTGACGAATCGCGTCGCAAACTTCAAAACGAACTCGACAATCTTTTGGCCGAGTCGAATAAGATTTCGAAAGTCATTGGCGATCTTTTCAAAGAAGGAAAAAGAGAAGAAGCAGATGGGATGAAGGTGCGCACCACTGAGATTAAAGAGGAATGCAAAGGCATTGAAACGAACCTTTCTCAATTGGAAGAGGAATTAAAGCAGTTGCTTTATCAAGTGCCAAACGTTCCGCACGAAAGTGTTGTATTCGGAAAAGGTGCTGAAGAAAACGAAGTGGTCTACTCTTCAGGAGATGTAACAGCACTTGGAGAAAGCAAATTACCTCACTGGGAATTGTGCGAAAAACACAAGCTCATCGACTTCGAATTGGGCGTTAAAATCACCGGAGCTGGTTTCCCGGTTTACATCGGGAAAGGGGCACGTCTTCAAAGAGCGTTGATTAATTTCTTTTTGGAAGAAGCCATGAAAGCTGGTTACACGGAGCATCAAGTTCCTCACCTCGTGAATGAGGCCAGTGGATACGGCACGGGACAACTTCCTGACAAAGAAGGACAAATGTATCACGTTGGAGTAGACGACTTGTATTTGATTCCAACGGCTGAAGTTCCGTTAACCAATTTATATCGCGATGTTTTGTTGAAGGAAGAACAACTTCCGATTAAGCTTACTGGATATACCCCTTGCTTCCGCAGAGAAGCAGGTAGTTATGGAAAAGATGTTCGCGGATTGAACCGCTTACATCAGTTCGACAAAGTAGAGATCGTGCAATTGTCGAAACAAGAAGACAGCTACGCATTGTTAGAAGACATGGTGAACCATGTCAAAGGACTTTTAAATAAATTGGAACTCCCTTTCCGCATACTTCGTCTTTGTGGCGGAGATATGGGATTCACTTCTTCGCTTACCTTCGACTTCGAAGTGTATTCTGCGGCGCAAGAGCGTTGGTTAGAAGTAAGCTCTACTTCCAACTTCGAAACGTTTCAAGCTAATCGTTTGAAATGTCGCTACAAAGGCGCAGACGGCAAAACACAGCTTGTGCATACACTAAACGGCAGCGCCCTTGCGTTACCTCGTATAGTGGCTGCTTTGTTGGAAAATCACCAAGATGAAAATGGTGTGAGAATACCACAAGCTCTTGTACCTTACTGCGGATTTGAACGAATTTAATTTTTGAATATGCGTGTACTATACTTCTTCCTGGCTTCTGCACTATTGGTTTCCATGCAATCGTGTACCCCACCAGACAGAACAGGATATGTCAAACAAATCGATTCCATTTCGAACGTCTTAGAGAATGTCGCAGGTCCTTACGAAAAGCTTAATCTCGATGAGCTTCAAGCTAAAGTAGATACAGTGAACAAACACCTCGATTTCATTCAGGACAACTACAAAGGCGACATGAAGAAAAGCATCGCATTTGAATTGGGTGAGTACAGAAGCATTCGCAAGATTATACCTGAGTTCGGCAAACGTCGCGAGACTATTGCGAACGGACTAACTGTTTCTAGAGAACAACTTTCCACATTAAAGAAAGCATTGAATGAAAATTCTACGCACGACGCAGTTGGCAATGAAATAGATGATGAATATTTGAAGAAACAAATTCAGCAAGAAAAAACAATCAACGCCGCTTTGGTCAAGGAAATCGAATTCATTGTTCAAAAATCGGACTCCATTAACAATCGATTTGCTCGTCATTACAACCAAGCAAAATTCTGGTGCGACAGCATTGCCGCTGCTTCAAAATAAATTATGAAAAAGCTTTGGCTCATAGCACTATTAATACTCGCTACCGAATGTTCATTCGGTCAGCGCGATTTTGAGATTGCAGAGCAGTATTTCTTTGACGGTAAATTCACCGAAGCGAAGATGTATTACGAGAAGCTTTCGAAAGAGGGGTTCGAAAATGAGATTTTCGAAAATTATAAAACAACCCTGATTGAGTTAAATCTTGAAAAAGAGGCTGAATCCCTTATCAAACGCAGGTTAAAGCAAACCAAAGACGTGACTTTAAATGTCGATTTAGGTAACTTATACTCCCACTTCAAGCATGATAAAGCTGCTGCAGATGCTTACCAAACAGCACTGGAAAAGACCTCTCCTTACCGAATGCCTATTCTTGAATTGGGGCAGAAATTCTTAGAACTTAACCTCTACGCTTGGGCCTTGAAGACATACGAAAAAGGCAAAAACGAAGGTAAAGACGGCTATACTTATTCGTTTGAAATTGCGGGGGTTCAAGGGTCTTTAGGAAATTTCAATGGCATGTGCGAAGCTTATATGGATATTCTAAAAGAAGAACCCGGTTATCTCGGTCAAGTGGAAACATCGCTCATGCAATTAGTCGATTTTCAAGAAGACGAAGTGCGGTGTAATGATTTGAAAACACTTGTACTTAAGCGCATTCAGACAGATCCTAACACTGCCATCTATTCAGAATTCTTAGCGTGGTTCCTCATGCAACGTCGCGATTTCAATGGCGCGTTTATTCAATTAAACGCATTGGACAAGCGAAATAATGAAAACGGAAATCGTTTAATGAATTTAGCCATTCAAGCTACCAACAATGAAGAGTACAACGTTGCCAAGAAATGCTATGACGCAGTTATTGCGAAAGGTAAATCATCTGTTTTCTATCAGCAAGCCAGCGTGAAAAAGCTTCAAATGTTAAGCTTACTATTAAATCAAAATGAATTCACTACCAACCAAGAGTTCCTGGCTTTAGATACCGAGTACGCTGCTATTCAAAAAGATATTGTTCAGGCTAACGAATTGGCACTTTTGAAAAAGGATTGGGCGCACCTCAAGACTTTTTATTTGAACAATTCAAAAGACGCCGAAGAGCTTTTGAAAGCAGCGCTTGCTTTGGGTGGTGTAAATGCGAAAACCCTTGCAGAGATTAAGCTTGAGCTGGGCGATGTGCTTCTCTTTCAAAATAAAATCTGGGAAGCTTCCCTCCTCTTTTCACAAATTGAATTGGACTTTAAAGACGATGTGCTCGGACATGAAGCTAAATTTCGCAACGCGAAAATTTCATTTTACACGGGAGATTTCGAATGGGCGCAAGGACAATTAGATGTGTTGAAAGCATCCACTTCCAAACTCATTTCGAACAATGCTATGCAGCTTTCGCTTCTCATAACAGACAACTTCAACATGGACACCATTCCACTTCCTATGATGCAGTATGCTCGTGCGGAATTGTTGGCCTACCAAAATCAGTTTACACTTAGTTTTCAAACACTAGATAGCATAACCACCGCCTTCCCTGGACATTCCCTTACCGATGAAATTCTATTTACGAAAGCGAATATTTACCGCAAGCAAGGAGATTTCGAAAAAGCTGTTTTGCTATACACCGAGTTGGTTAATGTTCATTTCGAAGGAGTTTACGCAGACGATGCGTTGTTCGCCCTGGCAGAAATAGAAGAAAAGCATTTCAAGGATTTAGCAAAAGCTCAAACGCAATACGAGCGCCTACTGAACGACTTCCCAGGGAGTTTGTTCGTTATAGACGCTCGTAAACGTTATCGCGCTTTAAAAGGCGAAGTACAATAATTAGTGCTGAACCATTACGGCTTGCACATTCGAAATTCCTGCTGTGGTCATTACTCGAACGTAATACATTCCACTGTTCAAATTTGAAACGTCAACCGAAGAATATCCTTCCTTCAAATTTTTGCTTTCAATTAATTTTCCTGTTACATCGAATACAGTCACAATCGCTTGTGTTGAACACTTCACATTCAGAATCGTATTCGCTGGATTTGGATAAACAGAGAACAACACATTTCCCTCTTCTTCAACCCCTACTCCACACGTTGGATCGTAAGCAGTATTCGGTGAACCATTCGGACAACCGGCGAACCAATTGTAGGCTTCATTCATTAAGTCTGTTGTGCTTAACAATTCCAACGTTTTTCCAAAACCGTTTGGTTCAGTAGTCCAAGGAGCAGCGTTACGGTAGCTCACAGAAAACTGTAACACTTGACTTTCGTTGTAAATTAAAATGTCATCGGTTCCACCCAAAACAAAACCCATTGGAGTTTGAATAGTTGTTACATCTGGATGAATAGCATTGAACAAATTCGCGTTTTCAGCAACAACAACATACCCATGAGCGGCAAGGATTGTTCCTTGCGGGAAAATGTACCCACCAGTAACACCGCCATCTGAAACTTTCCAGTTACTAATATCTAAATCGGTATCGAGAGTTGAATGAACTTCAAACCAATCACCGGCATCGGCGCCTGCAAACGATTTGTAATTGATTTCAGAAATAACAACCGAAGAGTCACATGCGAAATAAGCTTCTCCCGGAGAACCTGCAACGCAGCCAGCGAACCATGAATTCGGATTACTTGGGTTCTTTCCATTTCCTTCAAACTCAAGAGACCTTCCTTCGCCATCTGTTCCCAAAGGCCATGGGTAAGCTGTTGAATAAGAAATTTCTTCAACAACGTTTCCATTGTGATTTATTACTTGAAGTGTTTCTCCATTGTTGTTGAATGAGAAACCTAAA
Organism: Crocinitomicaceae bacterium; assembly: GCA_040382375.1. Classification (GTDB taxonomy): domain Bacteria; phylum Bacteroidota; class Bacteroidia; order Flavobacteriales_D; family Sanyastnellaceae; genus CAIZGX01. The sequence continues at coordinate 6,279 of JBEIFO010000003.1, read as the reverse complement.
TTTCCAATTACGTTATTCACGTTTGGATATTGAGCTTGGAATACCGCTGTATCCTGCGCAGCAACTAAATATCCATTTGCAGGAATAACGGTAGACAATGGAATATTAAATACATGCAAGAAGTTGCTGTCGCGAACTGCGTATGAACTTAAGTCCAAAGGAACACTCAACAAGTTGTGAATTTCCATCCAATCACCACCATCAATTGAGTTTTCAGCATTTACCATAAGCTCTGAAACTTCGAGTGCATTTGCAACCGCAGAACCCTCGAACCAAGCGGTAAAAGCTGAATTACCTATTGGATCTATATCCAAAACCTGATTCAAATTATCCGTGTTAAAAATTGAATTTGGAGACCAGTGATCGAACGTATATCCGGGATTAGGAACAGCAGTAATACGCACTGGAACTCCTTTGAAATAGACACCTGACCAAGGGTATTCCAATTCACTTGGTTCAATGGTTGAAATGTGAATGCGGCCTGCACCTGCTGGCTGAACGTCTAATGTATACGTAACCTGTCCTGACAATGCAAACTGACTTTGAATAACGTTTCGAGCTCCCGATATACGACTGTTATTCCAGTTCAACATATTCGTCATGGTGTTGTTGAAGTTATTCATGTTACCACTCCAACGTGCGTGGTGACGAGGAATCCAAGGAGCCACTTCGTTAATCATTGAATTTCCCAACACGGCAACCTTGTTTTGTTGCCAAATAGTATTGATTAAATCGGCATAACGATCAATGAAGTAATTTCTAAATTGAGTGTTCTGTAAAAGTTTACTGCAAATAGCATCCAAGTAAATACTTGGATCGTTAATAGCCTGCGTAATAAAATTATCATTGGGTGAAGGACCATACAGACCGTAACCAAAATCTAAGTCCATTAACATCATCCTCCATTTTTCACCCGGAAAATTCCAAAATTTAATGTTGTTGGCATATCCGTTGCTCCAGTCGCCATTTCCGTAATACGTTTCAGCTGCAATGTAATCGGTGAAATTTTCTAAATCGAGAAAACTGTTTGCCGTTTCGTAATATGTCGGACTAGCTGCATCGCCATTTGCAACTGCGTTGTACATAGGCCAGAAATTGTCGAGCGTTCCGTCGTTCGGATCCAAACCATCGAGATAATTTTCAGTAATAACTGTAACACTGTCTGAATTGAAACCGTGGTTGCTTTCCACCCAGTGTTTGTTCAACACTTCTCTCAGTTCATATTCACCAAAATACTCACCGTTCAAGAAAACAATAACTGGCGAATAACCCATGTAATCGTTGTGCGTTCCCTTCGTTAGACGTTGCATAAAAGCATCGCGCATGCGCGATCCGTCGTAATCATTTCCTCCGTTACGTAAATTGAAGTTTTTATATTCTGTAACCTGAGGCTTGTCTGGAATTAATGGGTACTGAATATTCTTAAAACCATATTCATCGCGACATTTCACGCGGAAACTTTTCTGTGGTTGCGCACGCGACCAACCCCCGTGAATTTTCAAACCAACACACCCCTCAAACTTTTGTGTGCTGTCCGTTGCTATGTATTCGACATAAGAAAAACGCTCCCAATCTTCCCAAATATTCGAACCGAAATAAGGATAGTTCGTGTTGTAATCTGGTGGACCCAACACATAGATACCGGTGTTGTTATCATACAAATTCGCGTTATCGGTAGAAAGAGAGATAACAGGCAAACCCACATACGCTTCATTAATAACATAGGTGTTTTTCTCTGTCGGACTCGGCAGCACTGAGTTGTCAAACGAGAAGGTTCGAGCCGAAACGACAGTTGTTACAGGCACATTCAACGGTGAAGTGTAAATTAAAGAAGTCTCAACCGGAATACTTCCGTCAAGTGTGTAACGTATAACTGCATTCACATTGGAAGTTGAAATAGAAACCGTCTGTCCCGCTCCGTAAATACCAGCAGGAATATCAATGACAGGCTTAGTTAAAAACGAAGAATAACAAACCGCTGAATTGATTGTTGAAGGCGTTGGTTCTGTGCTGAAGCACCATGATAAACCACTGTGATTATAGCTGTAATCGACATTCATTTGAGGGACGGTGACTAAATCAGCAGGAGCACCAGAAGGCAAAGACAGCATCATTTGATCGCCCGTACTCATCTCGAAATTTGTATGCCACTCGCTTGACGCAGATAAATTCATCCAGGATAAAACTGGAGCGAATTGAAAGCCTAGTGTTGTTATTGCGGCAGCCAGGTATGCATTGCTCGTTAAGTCAGAGGAATTTGTTGTGACATTGTGCACTTGAATAGCCAAAACATTTTCACCATTCACTAATAAATTCGGCATGGCTAAAAGATCAATCGCAAACATATCAAGCGCTATACCTTGATAACCATTAGCCTCATGGTTTCCTATAGCTAGTGTGTTATACGGTGTTAAAACACCTGCATTTCCGAGATTAGCGCGAGCTATTTCTATGCCGTTTATGTAGGCTACAAAACCGTCGTCGTAATCCATATAAAAAAACAATTCATGAATCGTTGAAACATCATTTATATTGAAAGACTTGCGCATAAAAACGCTCGTAGCAGTAGCAATGGTTGTTCCATCATCCGAATCTCCCGAACCAATTCCTCCAATGGCCGCTGTCCAACCTACTAAACCGGTTGCTCCAGGAATCCTCCAAGAACCATTAGGCTCTGAGGTTGGAACAATGTAAGTCCACAAATCATTTGCTGCAACTACAGTTTCGAAGTGGTTCACTTCAGGTATACGATTTTTACCAGTGGCCCAAATTAACTTATGTTCGCCTGGAGCCAAATCATAGGCAGGCATAACCCATTTGAAAGGCTCTAGCGGATCATTGGTGATTCCATATCCTTCAATGTTGACTGAATTCGCACCGTTGTTTCTAATCTCTAACCAATCGCTAAAGTCTCCATCTTCATCGGCAAGAATTGACATATTGGTTTGAGACAACTCACTCAAATCTACTTGCGCCAACACAGGACTTAGTAGAATTGACAAATAAAATAAAATAACAAATCTTTTCATATTGCTCTTTTTGTTCACAATCGCGAATTTACTTCAACACAAAATAACATTCAATTAACATTCGGTAAAACAGGACAACTTTGGGTATAGATGACACCTAGCCTTCCATGAAAGTTACTCCATAGCGAGTATATTCCTTAAAATTAAAACGATCCAAGCTAATTGCTTTTAAGAAGCCTTACCTTCGGATGCACAGAAAGCGTATGAGATTTTTGCTATTTATTTCACTTTTCCTCGTCGCCCTAGTTACTCGTTCTCAAAGCGAGATGAATTTCTATGTCAATGCTCAATTGAATCGGTTCCCGCAAGGCACATTGTTTTGGATAGACTCGACGGAAAGTTTTGAACCTACTATTTTTTTCGAAAACGAGACACGAGCTCTAACTGCTCTTCCAACCGAAATAAGCAACTTAAATGGAAAAATATGGCTTTCCATTCCTCTTGATTCAAATACCACGAAATATTGTCCCTACGCTGTAATAACAAATCCACACATCAACTTTATTCGAGCTTGGTGGCTAGATGACCAGAAAAACACACTTAAATCCAGCCTGATCACAGGCGATCATGCGGCATTCAAATCCAGAGAGATAACAAGCCCAAGCTTTACCTTTCAAAATCCCAATACACGCGAGTGCAAATTTCTTCTATTGTGTGTAGACAAACGAAATGAAGTTCTAACATTAAATATTCATCTAGCGAACATCGATTTTATTGAAAAGAGACTTGCTCAAGAAACCGTTTTATTCGGATGGCTAATTGGCATTGTGGCTATAATGTTCATCATAACCTTAGTTCTCTTCTTTTTTGTAAAAGATAAGATCTATCTCTATTCCGTAGGATTTCTCTTCTTCATGCTCACCTATTCGATTGCAGATTTCGGTTTTCTGCATTGGCTATTGACATTCGAAACTCCCAAAAATTTAGATAGTGTCAGACCCGCATCATTAGCAATATCCATGATATTCTATATTCTATTTATCACTGATGCTCTTCAGTTCAAAGAAAATATCCCGCGAACTTATAAATTCCTCAAAATCATTTCCATCTGCTTCGTTGGATACATCGTGCTGGCCCTTGTATTGTCTTCCATTTCAAAAAGCGAATTCAATCGCTACTACGGTGTTTTAATTTCTCACTACTTCCAACGCGGTTTGCTAACAATACTCATTGCCGTTGTTGTACAATCGGCAATCTTAAAAAAACCTTACGCAATTCTAATTAGCAGTTCACTCTTTCTCTTCTTGACGGTTCATTTCGTTAATCACTGTTATGAAAATGGCACACTCGCCGATCAACTTATTTTCCAACACTTCCTTCCCATTATTTACACCGTTGATTGTTTGGTCATGAGCATCATCATTGCTCGAACGTTCTTAAAATTTCAAAAAAATTCTGTGAATCTTTCTCAGGAATTACTTCAACGCAATTTTGAATACAACAACAAATTAAACGAGGTAAAAGAAAAAGATCTTACGAGAATAAGCCAGTATTTACATGACAACATTGGAGCAGAAATTTCATCCATGCGGTACGACCTTGAAGCGCTTAAGAACAATCCGAATCCAGCAGAAGCATTAAACAGAATCATTGAGAAATCTTCACACATCGCAGACGAAGTGAGAAATGCATCGCACAATCTTTCCCCCCTTATGCTTGAGCGCTTTGGCTTGAGGGAAAGTATTGGTCAATTCTTAACTCAAATAAACAAAAACTCAACTTGCAATTATCAGCTCGATGTGATTGGAGATACTGAATCGATTGACAAAAATCTAAAAATTATTTTGTTTCAAATCATTCAGGAAAGCATTCAGAATATTCTGAAGCATGCGAAGGCCGAAAACGCAATCATTCAAATCATGCTCGCAGAATCTTCCATTCAACTTTTTATAGAAGACGACGGTATTGGCTGCAGTCTTGAAACCATTCAACACGGACTTGGACTTGACAGTATAAAACAACTTCTTGAATTAAAAAAAGGTGTTTTTCAAATGAATAGCGAACCTAACAAAGGAATGAAAATATATGCCGAACTACCCCTCTAACATTATTAAGATTGGTCTAGTAGAGGACCACCCTTTGTTTATCGAAGGGCTTAAAAATATTTTATTACTTAATCGTCCTGTGAACATTGCGTTTGTCGCTCATTCAAAACAGGAACTGCTTTCTTTTAAAAACGAATGTCGAGAAATAGACTTTCTCATTTCTGACATTAACTTGAACGGAGAACTTTGCATCGAAGAACTCACACAACTCAAATCTGTCATCCCGTCCTTGAAAATTGTCGCGCTGAGCATGTATCAGCCCTGGGAGATCAAACTAGATGTCGAGCATTCCGTTTTCAATGCATACGTGCTTAAGAATAGCGGGACAAAAGTTCTGCTCGATGCGTGTAAGGCTGTGCTAAGGGGACAAGACTACTTCGACCCTAATATTGAAAACAACGTCAATCACATCAATCCAAACAACGTTCTTCTGACTTCACGTGAAAAGGAAATAGTAACCTTCCTCAAGAGCGGAAAGCAAAACAAAGAAATTGCCGACCTCCTATTTCTAAGCGAATTCACCATTAAAACCCACCGACAAAACATTATGCGAAAATTGGATGTCCGCAACGTGGCTGAACTCATTAAAAAGTTCAGTTAGCTTCGTGCTATATTTGCAAAAATTTGTTTCAATGAAAAACATTGCAGTTATTGGTGCGGGCACCATGGGAAATGGAATCGCGCACGTCTTCGCGCAAAACGGATTCACCGTTCAATTGATTGACTTGAATGAAGCACAATTGGAAAAGGCCGTTGCTACGATTTCTAAAAACTTAGATCGTCAGGTTGCTAAGGGCTCTTTAACCGAAGAACAAAAGGCCCAAACGCTTGCGAACCTTTCCACTTCCAACTCCATTGAAACAGGCGTTGCGAACGCAGAGCTAGTTGTTGAAGCGGCAACTGAAAATGTTGACCTTAAACTTAAAATATTCCAAACCCTCGATGCGAACGCTCCGGCAAATTGCATCTTGGCTTCCAATACGTCTTCAATAAGCATTACTAAAATTGCTTCGGTAACAAACAGACCATCACAAGTCATTGGCATGCACTTCATGAATCCAGTACCTGTTATGAAACTGGTTGAAGTGATTCGCGGATACAGCACTTCAAACGAAGTGAACGAAAAGGTATTTGAGATTTCGAAGCAACTTGGAAAGGTACCGGTTGAAGTGAACGACTACCCTGGATTCGTGGCGAATCGCATT
>JBEIFO010000002.1:0-24024 GCA_040382375.1 Crocinitomicaceae bacterium | reverse complement strand
CTCGGAAACTTTAGTGTTTCTGTGCCCATGAGTGAAGTCACACAAAGCGTTTTAATCTATTTGGGAATTCCATTTCTCGCCGGATTTTTATCGCGCTATTTCCTCATTCAATCGAAAGGCGAAGAATGGTACAACCGAAAATTCATTCCGAGAATTTCACCCATTACACTTTACGCTTTGCTCTTCACCATTGTATTAATGTTTAGTTTGAAGGGTGATAAAATTTTGGAGTTGCCCTTCGATGTTTTGCGCATTGCCATTCCACTCGTTATCTATTTTGCACTCATGTTTTTCGTGAGCTTCTTCGTGAACAAATCCATGGGTGTAGACTACACGAAGAACGCTGCCATTTCATTCACCGCCACAGGAAATAATTTCGAGTTAGCCATTGCCGTTGCAATCTCCGTTTTCGGAATTCATTCAGCAGAAGCGTTCGTAGGTGTAATTGGTCCACTCGTGGAAGTTCCCGTTTTAATTCTCTTGGTGAAAGCCAGTTTATTCCTTAAGAAAAAATATTATTCCGCATGAAAAACATACTCGTTCTCTGCACCGGAAACAGCTGCAGAAGTCAGATAGCAGAAGGTTACTTGCGCCACTACGCAGGTGAAAACGCAAACATTTACAGCGCAGGAGTTGAAACGCACGGTGTAAATCCACGTGCTATTTCAATCATGAATGAAGTGGGAATTGACATTTCCAATCACACTTCGAATCACGTCGATGAATACGGGAACATCAATTTCGATTTTATCATTACTGTCTGCGACAACGCCAAAGAACGTTGTCCGTATTTCCCTTCGAAGGCTGAAAGACTTCATTACAACTTTCCCGATCCGGCAAAGGCTTCAGGAACGGAAGAAGAAATTGTGAATGAGTTTAGACGAGTGCGTGTGCTAATAGATGATTATTGCAAAGATTTTGTTTCTTCCAATCTGAATTGATTCAATTATTTTTGATTAAAACTATAATCATGAGTTCCGTTCAAGAATATGTCAATGCATTGCCAGAAGAGAGACAGGCTGTTGTTCAGAAATTGCAATCTCTCATTAAGAAGAATATTCCGAAGGGATTCGAAGAGCAGTTGAGTTACGGAATGATTGGCTATGTGGTGCCACATAAGATTTATCCAGAAGGATATCATTGCGATCCGAAATTGCCGCTTCCATTTTTGGCGTTGGCCTCACAGAAAAATTTCATTGCATTGTATCACATGGGCGTGTATGCGAAACCTGAATTGTACGATTGGTTTGTTGCAGAATATCCCAAGCATTGCAAGTCGAAATTAGACATGGGAAAGTCATGTATTCGTTTCAAAAAAATGGAAGATATTCCCTACGATTTAATTGCAGAATTGGTGACGAAAATGTCGGTGCAAGATTGGATTTCCTTCTACGAAAAAAATTACAAGAAGTAAATTAGATTCCCTTGACAAAAGGATTCTCTCGCTTCTCTGCTCCAACAGTGGTAGTATCTCCATGCCCGCTGTAAATAACGGTCTCTTCAGGAAGTAAATACATTTTTGTTTGAATGGAAGTGGCCAATGTGTCGAAATCTCCACCCGGCAAATCGGTGCGTCCAATGCTTCGTTCAAACAGCACATCTCCGCTAAAAACAACTCCCGTTTCTTCGAAATAAAAAGCCACATGTCCAGGACTGTGTCCAGGTACAAACAATACGTTTGTTTCGAAATTATGCCTCTTCATTTTTCCTTCTTGAAGAAGGTATTCGGGCTCGGGTCCTGCGGTGTAGGGAATGCCATACATGCCTGCGACCAATTCGCTTCGTTCAATGTTTACTTGGTCTAAAGCATGCGCTATCCCCTTCAATCCGAATTCGCGAAAACAAAAATCCAATCCCATAATGTGGTCTATGTGGCAGTGTGTGAGCCAAACATCAACAACAGTTAATTCTTCCGATTTCAACCAAGAAAGAAACTCAGATTCCTCAATACGATTGCTCATGCCGGGGTCAATGATAACCGCATGTTTTTCACTGTTCCAAATGACATGGGTATTCTCAGAAAAGGCGTTGAATTGAAAAGATTGAATATTCATTGCGAAGAGGTATTTTATGTTTGCGAAAATACGCGTACTTTGGTTGTATGATTCGCGGAAAAGGGCCAGCATTTTATTTTCTATTTGTTCTGTTGGTATTCAGCGCATATTCGGGGTATTCTCAGTTTTACCGAGGTTCGAATGTTTCTTTCGGGAAAAACAGACTTCAGAACAAAACATTCGATTGGGATTATTTTCCGGGTTCTAATTTCGAAGTGTATTTCTACGATGGCGGAAAATTAATTGCACAGCGCACCTTGGTGTTCTGCGAGCAAGAAAGAGTTCGTCTTCAAAAATTCTTCAATGTGCAGCTCGACGATAAGATACAAGTTCTTGTATTCAATAAACAGAGTGAATTCAGGCAGAGTAATTTAGGATTGACAGATGATGAAACTACGAGCATTGGTGGGGCCACCAATATTTTAGGAAACAAAATGTTTGTGTACTTCGAAGGCACAGATGAGCAGCTTCGTGAGCAAATATCCTTGGGCATTTCTAGAATTATGTATCTGCAATTAATTTACGGGGGAGACTGGAAAAGCATGGTGCGTGGGAATAATCGAATAGCAATACCCACATGGTTTTCTGAAGGTGTAATTCGATACGCGGCCTTGAAGGATCAAAGAACAAGCGAGAGAAATACAGAGGATTGGTTTACAGTTGCTCGGTATCCAAATATTCACAGACTTACTGGAAGACAAGCTGCAATGGTAGGGCAAAGCTTCTGGTCGTATATCGGAAATATTTACGGGGAAAATGTAGTACTTGGAATTCTTAACATGACTCAATTGTTCCGCGGAACCGATGGGGGATTTCAATATGTTATAGGTAGAAATACTGAAACAGTTGTCAATGATTTTAAGAGGTTCATTGAGCAAGGAAGGGATTTGAAAAAGGTGGAAGAGGAATTGGTTTCTCTCAAGGTGAAAAGAAAGAAATTTCAGTTTTTAGAACCCGAACTCCTACGTAAATTCAAATACAGTTACGGTCATGTAACACCCTCGAGTGATTTTAAAAAATGGGCTTACAGCGCGCACTTCCAAGGTGAATATTCTGTTTTTATTTATGATAAAGAACTGAAAATAAATAAGCGCATTGCACGAGGAGATTTTCGAAGTGATCGAATTCCAGACGAGAGTACTCCGCAAATTACTTGGCATCCCAACGGTAATATGTTGGCCTATGTGACTGAGAAAAATGGTCGCTTACATTTGAATACGTATCAATGCGATAGCAAGGAAGCATCTTCGAAAGAATTGTTTCAGATTGAGAAAGTTCTTTCCATGAATTACAGTCCAGACGGTAAGAACATTGTGCTGAGCGGTACATTAAATGGGAAAACGAATATCTATCTTTTGCCAATTACTGCGAATGTCCCAAAGAAAGTAACCGACGATAATTTCGATGACATTAACCCCATTTTCTCAAGCGATGGAACCTCCATATTTTTTAGTTCGAATAGGGGAGAACACTTGGAGTTGAAATGTCACGACAGTATTCGCTCCTCAGAAAATATTTATCACATCTATGAATTGAAGTTATCAGATGATTACAAGAGTGAAGATTTAATTCAGCTCACCAATGCTAAATATTCCGACAAGATGTTGGCCATTGCGAAGGACGATAAAGTTCAGTTTATTCGTTCGAAGCTGTTGTACGATGAAAGATGTTCTGTATACAGAGACAGCGCAATTGCAAGTATTGATACGACAATACATTACAGGTATTACAATGTTACCGAGGTCTTGCAGAAATCGAATAGAAATTCGCTAGGTTTTTTTATCAATCAGGGTTGTGACAGCGCGGTTTGGCTTATTGAAGAGTTGGGAGTTCCGTATGCGCTTACAGAGAATTTAATAAACGATAGAGCCATAGAAGTAGAAGGCGACGAGAATAAGACAGAGGAAAAGAATGAGCCCTATTCAGAAATGGTTTGGACTGCTAAAAAGAAAGATCCGACTCGAATAGACACAGAAAACTTTGCTTTTCCAAGCGATAAAAAAAAGAATGTTGAAAGTATTACACAAGCTTCAGATTCAATAGCTTCCTCGAAAATTGAGATACCAAGATTCAGAAATTACTTAATCAATTATACAACGAGCTATCTTCAATCTACCGTAGACAATCAATTTGCAAGTTCGTTTTATCAGAATTTCACTGGGCCAACGAGTATTACTCCCGGTTTCTCTGGGTTTTTTAAAGTTGGAATTTCAGATTTAATGGACGATTTTAAATTCACTGCAGGGGTTCGTCTTGCTGCGAATTTGAACAACAGTGATTTTGGTTTTTCGTTTGAAAATCTAAAGAACCGAGTGGACACCAAGATTTCATTGCAAAGGCAGGGACAGGAAATCACGCAGCAATACGCCACCATTCGCGTGCAAACCTATAATTTAACCCACGAATGGAAATATCCATTCACCGAAACAAGCGCTGTAAAATTCACAGCCATAGGTCGAAACGATCGCATGGTAGTCCTATCAAGTGACCCATATACGGCATCCTACAAGAATCAGAACGAATGGAACATTGGAGGAAAGGTGGAATACATTTTCGACAACACCTTTATCAAAGGATTGAACTACAGAACAGGAACTCGTTTTAAAGCTTGGGGTGAGCATTTCAGACAACCCGATAAGTTGAAAGAACAAAATTCCATATACGTTGTGGGATTCGATTTCCGCCATTATCAGACCATTCATCGCGATTTAATATTCGCTTTTCGTTTGTGTGGAAGCAGTTCGTTCGGCGATTACAAAGTGGTGAATTATTTAGGAGGAGTAGACAATTGGTTGGGACAAAAAGTAGACAATTCGGTACTTGTTTCTTCAACACAGGGTTATACGTTTCAGGCATTTGCGGGACCGCTCAGAGGATTTTATGTTAATGCGCGTAACGGAAATAATTTTCTTTTGAGTAATTCAGAATTGAGGTTGCCACTGTTTAGATACTTAAGCAACAGATCCATTAAATCAGATTTCGCAGATAATTTTCAGGTCATCGGATTCTTTGATATTGGAAGCGCTTGGACAGGAAAAAGTCCTTACGATGACGCGAATGACTTCAACACAATTACGGTAACACAAACTCCGGTAACGGTGCAATTGCGAAGCAACAAAGAGCCAATCATTTACGGATACGGTTTTGGATTGCGTTCGAAAGTGTTAGGATATCACATGCGTGCCGATTGGGCCTGGGGTGTAGATGATCGCACGGTCATGCCGCGCGTGTTCTACTTGTCTCTAAACCTCGATTTCTAAATTTATTGTAAGTTCCAAATGGTGTAGGCCAAGGTATGTCCTACAGCTTTCAAAGTTGGTTTGCTTATCACGCTCATGTTGTCTGCGTGCGTGTGGTGCGAGCTTCCAAATTCAAACTGAGTTCCCATGAAATTCGGACGCATATCAATAATGTCTAGCGCAGGAATATTGGCTTCAATCATAAATTTATGGTCGTCAATAATACCCCCTGTTTCTTCATTTTGAAAATATTCACCGTAACCAAGTTTAGCAGCGTTTCCCCAGATTCTATTTACAGCATTTCCTGCAGCTTGCATAGAATATCCTTCTTTGTTAAAGCGCGCTCCATCTGCACCCACCATGTCTAGCAGTATCGCATAGCGCATGGTGCGTTGTGGCCTTTGATTCGCCCACAACTGAGAACCTAAACACCAGCTTTTTTCATCGTTAGCGCCGTTTTCAGCCCACTCAGGTTTGCCACCGTCTTCACTATCGAAAAGAATAAAATCTATTCCAATGTCTGCAGGTAAATCTTTTGAAATACGCGCCAATTCTAACAAAACGCCAACGCCGCTAGCACCATCGTTCGCGCCATCTATCGGTTGTTTGTGTTTACTCGGGTCTGGGTCCTTATCGCCATAAGGTCTGCTATCCCAATGTGCAGCCAATACAATGCGCTTTTTTGCGTCGCCATGAATGGAAGCAATAATGTTTCGAACAGAAGTATTTCCACCTTCCCAATTGGGCATGGTTCCTACTTGCTCTTTAACCGTGCAATTGTAACTTTTGAATTTTTGAATGAGCCAATTTCCGCAGGCCATGTGATTCGTGTTTCCTGGAACACGTGGACCAAAAGCCACTTGTTTTTCAATGAAGGCATAACAACTGTCTGTCATGAAATCGGCGGGTTCTAGAACTACTCCACTTTCTGTTGTGTTGTTTTCTGAGCTCTTCGCTTTTTTGAAGTACGGTTCTAACGTCTTGAATAGAAGAACGCCCACAACCAACACAATAAGCACAATGGCTATGATCTTTTTATTATTTTTCATGGGTCCAGGTTGTACCTTCTTTTGAATCTTGAAGTTGAATGTTTATAGCTTTTAATTCATCGCGAATTAAGTCCGATGTAGCGAAATCTTTCTTTCCTTTCGCCTCTGCGCGCAAGCGAATAATGACTTGCATAAGGTCGTTCGAAATATCGTTCGACGCACCGCTAACTTCCGCTTGAAGTCCGAGTACTTCGAACACAAATCCGTTTACTAATTTTTGAAGACGTTCTATGTCTGATTGCGTCAGCTGAATTTTATTATCCAAACATGAATTAATCACTTTCACGGCTTCGAATAAATGCGCTATGAGAATAGGAGTGTTGAAGTCATCGCTCATGGCCTCGTAACAATTCTTTTCCAACCCTTCAACGTCATAAGAACTCGAGTCACTCGCTACAAGCGTTCCGACTTTCTCTACCGCCTGCATCAACCGTTCGAATCCTTTCTCTGCGGCTTTTAATGCCTCATTACTGAAATCTAGCGTGCTTCTGTAATGGGCTTGCTGCATGAAGAAGCGAACCACCATAGGTGAAAATCCTTTCTCTAAAAGATTGTGTGTTCCAGAAAATAATTCATGTGGAAGGAATGAATTTCCCAACGACTTCGACATCTTCTGTCCGTTTACGGTAAGCATGTTTGCATGCATCCAATAACGAACAGGGGCCTTTCCGCAACACGCAGAATTTTGCGCTACTTCCGACTCATGGTGCGGGAATTTCAAATCCATTCCGCCACCGTGTAAATCGAATTCTTCACCTAAATATTTTGTGCTCATCGCAGAGCATTCCAAATGCCATCCCGGAAATCCTTCACCCCAAGGCGAAGACCAACGCATGATGTGCTCCGGTGATGCGGCTTTCCACAACGCGAAGTCTGCGAAGAAACGCTTCTCTTCTTGCCCGTCTAGCTCACGCGTATTCTCTAACAATTCATCTACGTTCCTTCCGCTTAATTCACCGTAAGGAAAAACGTCTTTGTATTTTTTTACATCGAAGTAAACACTTCCATTTACTTCGTAGGCATATCCATTTTTAATGATTTCTTCAATCATGGCAATCTGCTCCATGATGTGTCCTGTTGCACTGGGCTCAATGCTCGGCGGATGATTATTGAATTCACGCATCATGTCGTGGAAATATGTGGTGTATTTCTGCACAATTTCCATGGGTTCAACTTGTTCCAATTTCGCTTGCGCGCCAATGCGATCCACCCCTTCATCGAACTCGGTAGTGATGTGTCCAACGTCTGTTATGTTTCGAACGTAACGAACTTTGTATCCAAGAAAAGAGAGGTATCTATAAACCGTATCGAACGTCACGAACGTTCTACAATTTCCCAAGTGAGCAAAATTGTAGACAGTAGGCCCGCACACATACATTCCAACGAATTGTTTGTGAAGGGGTGTGAACTTTTCTTTCGTTCGCGTAAGACTATTGTAAATGAACAAATCAACCATACTGCAAAGAAACGAAGACAAATAAAAAAAGCCTCATTCATTGAGGCTTTTTATGAGTCTATTCCTTTCAGTTAAGAAACTTTTTTCGCTATTTCTTCCAACATGGTTGAAACCAATCGAGGCATTGGGTATTCAATCTCCCAACCCCAATCGTTTTTCGCTGTTGAATCGTCAATGCTATTTGGCCATGAATCGGCCAGTCCTTGACGGAAGTCGGGTGCATAACTAATTTCAAATCCAGGTAAATGTTTTTGAATTTCTTCAGCAAGCTGTTTCGGTGTGAAGCTTATTCCTGCTAGGTTGTAGGCGCTTCGGATTTTTATCTTTTCAGCATCCGATTCCATCAGTTGAATGGTAGCGCGAATGGCGTCTTCCATCATCATCATCGGAAGTTCCGTGTTTTCCGAAAGGAACGATGTGTATTTGTTTTCCTTCAACGCAGAATAAAAAATATCTACGGCGTAGTCTGTAGTTCCTCCGCCAGGAGCAGAGCGGTGTCCAATCAATCCTGGGTAACGAAGACTGCGAACGTCAACGCCGTACTTCATGAAATAATATTCGCACCATCTTTCACCAGCGAGTTTAGAAATTCCATAAACGGAAGAAGGTTCCATAACAGTGGTCTGTGGTGTTTGATCGGCCGGAGTCGTTGGTCCGAATGCCGCAATGGAACTTGGCCAAAACAAACGAAACTTAAATTCTTTCGCAAGCTCAAGAATATTCAGAAGCCCATCCATATTTAACTTCCACGCATACATCGGATTCTTTTCTCCAGTTGCACTCAATAGCGCAGCAAGCTGATAAACCTCTGTTACCGCATGGTCTTGAACGCAAGCGCGCAAGGCATCCGCATCAAGCACATTCAATTGAACATACGGTCCATCTTCAGATGAAACGCTATCTGCAGCTTGAATATCGGCCCCGATAACATTGTCTTGTCCCAACTTCGAACGAAGGGCCATCACAAGCTCAATGCCTATTTGTCCTCTGCAGCCAATTACCAATGCTTTTCTATTCGTGCTCATAGTTAAAAAATGTTTTCAAAAATAGGTATTTTCGCGCCATGGCAATTCCTCAAATTAAAATTGAAGATTTCGATTATTCACTTCCCGAAGATCGTATACGCGTTATTCCGCTCGAACATAGAGCTGCTGCTAAATTGTTAGTCTATGAAAAAGGAGTAATCGTAGATTCAGTTTTTTCTGAATTGCCGAATTTTTTGAAAAAAGGAGATCTACTAATCTCGAACAATTCGAAAGTCATTCCGGCACGAATCATTTTTCAAAAACAGTCGGGTGCCTTCATAGAGATCATGTGCCTAGCACCCTTCGGAATCTCATACACAGAAGCGTTCTCGGCACATGATAGCGTTTCCTTCACCGCATACATCGGAAATTCAAAACGATGGAAAGAAGGAAAATTAGAATTGAAAATCAATTGGAACAATTCCTCCGAAAGCGTCTTCATCGAAAGAAAAGGAATTGAGAAAGATGCCTTCATCGTAGAATTCTCTTGGAGCTTCAACGCTGTCTTCTCCGAAGTCATAGAGGCCATCGGACAAGTCCCATTACCACCGTACTTCCAACGCAAGCCAGTGGCCAACGATGTCGGCAGATACCAAACCGTCTTCGCCAAAACCGAAGGCTCAGTTGCCGCTCCCACCGCCGGTTTGCATTACACACAAGAGGTTCTTCAAGCCATTTCGAATATCGGTGTTAAGCAAGAAGAAGTTTGTTTACACGTAGGAGCAGGAACCTTTAAGCCGGTTTCAGCCGATCGCATCGAAGACCACGAAATGCATGCTGAATTTTTTGAAGTAACACGCGAATGCATTCAAGCGATTTTAAATTGTGAAGGAAGAATCATTGCCGCAGGAACAACTTCTATGCGAACCCTCGAAAGTTTGTATTGGTTGGGCGTTCGTGTTTTAGAAGGCAAGGAAGCCGATGCGGTAGAGCAGTGGGAATCTTATCTATCTTCTCTGAGTTATTCGAAAGAAGAGGCCCTAATGGCATTGTTGAATCATCTCAATGCAACGAATCGAAACAGCATCTGTGCTTCTTCGAGTATTTGCATCGCACCCGGATACTCATTTAAAATCTGTTCTGGGCTTCAAACGAATTATCATCAGCCCAAAAGCACGCTGCTTCTGCTAGTTGCAGCTGCAGTAGGTGAGAAGTGGAAAGACATTTATAAGCACGCCATGAATAACGATTACATGTTTTTGAGCTACGGCGACACCATGTTACTTTGGTTCTAACAAATGAAAAAGGATGCCGAAGCATCCTTTTCAATGATCTAGATTTTTAAAATCAATCTTCCGGGAAGAAACGATAGTCTTCAATTTCCGCTGACTCACGAAGTGAATTAAACAACGTCATTGGTGCGCTAGACTTTTGTCCACGCATTTTATCTTTTCTGAAAGAAACGTAGTTGTCAGGACTTTCAACACGTGTTACATCAGCCGCACGCTGAATAACATAAATACCACCTTTTCCTTTGATTGGAGCAGAGATATTACCTGTTGGTAAACCGAACGCAGCACCAATAGGAGCACTTTCAGTTTCTTGAATGCCACTTTCAGGTATGTTGCGCATAGCCATTGAAAGATTCTCGAAAGTCTTTACTTGTCCGGTTACTTTTCCAGCAATTTCTTCCATCGAATTGCCAGTCATCATAGCCATATATTTCTCAGCTTTCTTATCCTTAATAACCTCTTGCTTCACACGGTCATAAACATTGCGCAAAGAAGGAACTCCTTTTTCTTTAATTTCCATTAAGCAGACTACAACAATGCCGTCGTCAACAGAAATAGGTTGCGAAATAGCACCTTCTTTTGTATCCTCATTGTATGTCCAAACAATAATCTCACTTGCGTTCTGAACACCGCTTACAGAAGTTGCTTCTGGACGAACATTCGGAGAATAAGTCAAACCATTGTAGCTTTCAACTGCACCAGCACGGAAACTTACGCTGTCGCTATGATTCTGAATGAAGTCAATTGCTTTTTGGTAAGTATCTTTTTTAGTAGCTGGACTCGGAGAAATAGGTCTTTCAACTTGAGCGTAATAGGTAACAGGATTAGCTGCACCTTTTTTAGTTACTTCAATCAAGTGCGTTCCGAATTGGCTTTCTACAATTTGAAGATCACCTACCTTACCGTTGAAACAAGCCGCATCGAATTCAGCAACCATAGCTCCTCTTGCGAACATACCTAAATCACCACCTTTTACAGCAGAACCTGGGTCTGTGCTATATTTAGTAGCCATTTCAGCAAAGTTCTTTTTAGATTGAATCTCTTTCTTCAGAGAATCTGCTTTTGCTTTTCCAGCAGCACCTTTCTCTTTGAAAAGAATGTGACGGGCTTGAACAGAGTCAATCTCAGTTCCGCGTGAAGTTAATTTTATCACGCGAGCAATTCCTCCAGAAACGAAAGGACCCATTACGCGTCCAAGACTGTCTGAAGACATCTGCGCATTGAAGGGTTCAGGGAAACTTCCTGCAGCGTATTTTACTTTAGCATTTGCTGGGCTACCAGAATTCAAAACCGCGAAAAGAGAATCTTCTTTAACAGTTTTAGATGCTTTGAAAGATGCTGCTAGGGCCTGAAGACTCTCAAGTGTAGCAGCACTGTCACTAGCACTTGTCACTAATGGAATACGAACATAAGCAATGGTGCGACTTCTTTCTTGTTTGAAGTCGCGATCGTTTTTGTGCTCGTTGTAATAATTTTCAATGTCCTCGTTCGAGAATGTAATCTCACTCTCCATAATCTGAGCATACGGCTTCACCACGTATACGATAGAAGCCTTGTCGTTAGACTGATGAAACAAACTCTTAGCGTCTAAGGAATTTACGTATGCTCCAGCACCTACTAGTGCATCGTATTTTTCTTTTAATCGTTTTTCTATAACAAGTCTTCTATATCCTGTAAATAGATTTGGCTTGTCAGTCTCCATTTTCTTGAAGCTTTCACGCATTTGCTCTTTGAAAGGCAATGAGTCTTGTCCTTGATAGAACGTGCTTAGCACGTATGAACTCAAATACTTTCCGAAAAGAATTTCATCCAACTCTTCATCAGTTACCATTAAACCAAGACTTTGGTATTCAGGTTGAAGCAGGGTGGTTTCAACTAAATTGTTCCATACATCGTTTTCCAAACCGTGGGCTTGGCTGTTGTTGTAACTGAACAATTCAGATTGTTCCTGAAGCATTGCTCTCCATTGGTCTTGCTTAATGGTTTCGCCATTAATAACACCAACTTTATCTGAAGAGCCGCCGAACATTGCCATTACAGCATCATACGGGATCAAGAAGCCGACAATACCAATGCCGACTAGGGCTAGTACTAGCCATCCTTGTTTACGAAGGGTTGAAATCATTGCCATAGTTATGGACTATAAAATTTAGGATTGCGAATATCGGAAATTTGCTCGGAAATTCCTTGTTTTTTTTAGAGAAGACTAGCTATTTGTTAATTCTTCAATGTTTTGAAGCTGAACAAGCTTGATTTGGCGCTCATTAACGGCTAGAATAGTGAACCTGTAACGGTCAATGACAAATTCCTGATTCACTTCCGGAAAGTCTTGGTGGAAGTTCAGAATGAGTCCTCCGAGCGTGTCATATTGCTCTTCATTTTCAGGAAGTTCCAACTTGTATTTTTCATTGATGTAATGAACATCAAGTCTTCCAGCGAATTCATACCAACCTTTGGACACTTCGCGTTCAACGTTGTCAATGGTGTCGTGCTCGTCTTCTATTTCACCGAAAATTTCTTCAATAATATCTTCAAAGGTGATAAGCCCGCTGGTTCCGCCAAACTCGTCTACAACAGCAGCTACGCTTTTTTTCTGACTGCGGAATATTTTCAAAATCTCATTCGCTGCCATGGGCTCTGGCACGATTGCAATGGGTCGAAGAATTTCTTTAATCTCTTTTGGGTTCTTAAAGAAGTCGCTGAAGTGAACATAACCAATCAACTGATCAATGTTTTCGCGGTAAACAATGATTTTAGAGAGTTTTGTTTCAATGAAAAGATCTTTCGCTTTCGCAATGCTCTCTGCAATGTCAATGGCAACAATTTCATTGCGAGGCAACATGCAATCTCGGGCTTTCAACAATGAAAAATCAAGTGCGTTTTGAAAGAATTGAATCTCTAAATCCAGTTCATTTTGCTGAGAATGCACGCCTGTGAATCCTTCTAAATAATGGTTCAAATCAGTTCTGCCAAAAACAATGTCTTGTTCTTTTGGCGAGTTTCTAAAGAGCATTGAAATAATCCATTCGCTCACCTTTGTTACGCTGTAGGCAAACACGAAAAGTATGGCATACCAAATAGCAATTAAGGGAGAAAGACGTAACAACCATTTATTGGGTTGTGAAGACAACAACGCTTTAGGAATGAATTCCCCAAAAATTAAAACAACTAACGTTGAAACGATCGTTTGAAGAATGAGAACACCGTATGATCCAACGGTCTCATCTAGGTATGGGAAATTTGATTCTAGTATATCGGTAAGAACATCGCCGAAGACAATTCCATAAATTACCAAGGAAATGTTATTTCCAACCAATAGCATGGCCAAAAACAATTTTGGTTTTCCAACCAACGAAGACAAGATAGACGCCCCGAAAACGCCTTGTTTTTTGTCAAGCTCTATTTTTAATTTATTGGAAGTAAGAAAGGCGATTTCAACTCCGGAATAGAATGCACACCCGAGCAGCGTGCCCAGAATAATGAGTATTTGAGAGGGGTCTATATTACCCATTGTTTTTGTTCATTCTACGATACATTCCCAAACGGAATAAAAACCACATGAGAGCGATGCCAGGAATAAATAAATTCTCGGCACCTTTATCCCAACCTTCTGCAGAGATCATATAAAGCGCATAGCCAAAAGATGCAACTACAACAATGGCCCACAGGATAAGCACTATTTTATTTAAGTTATTCATTCGTTAGCTGTATTGAAATTACCAGATGTTTGATTGATTTCATAATTGGAAAACGAGCCGTTACTTCGAAGTCCTTTTCCTTCTAGGACACTGTTTTCAGAACTGATTTTTACAAAATCTGGAGTGTAAACCAAATCAGAATCGAGGTAAAAAGTAAGTGAATTGGTTTCCAACTTTTCTTTTTTCCAATTTTCTAAAACTAAGTCACCTTTGGTCCAAAGCGTGTTGCTTTTCTGTGAGAAAATAGCTTCATTACCCGTCATGGTTCCTGTGTATTCTCCAAGCGAATCAAAGAATTCGATGTGAAAGGTTTTAGGCGCAATTAAGTAAGAACTATCGCTAACATACTGATCCAATTGTAAAGCGTAAATTTTCGTGCGAACCACCCCATCCAATGAGTAACTGAATGAAGCGTTAAAGGTGCTTTGAACGGGCACAAACTTCGGGTCAGTAATAGCTTTTATTTCTGAAATTTCATTTTGACATCCAATCAAAGTGAACACGACCGCAAACGCGGATGCTATTTTCAGTATGGAATTAGTCATACTTTCTCTGAACGAACCAACGCTCGAACGGATGAAGTTTAAATCCGATAAGGAAGGTAGCGTAGTTCTCTTTTGTTGAAGTTTCTGCTGCGGTTCCATAGGTTCCAAACTCGGCAGAAAGGCACAGGCTACTTGTTGTTTTCGAAGAACGCATAGGCATTTGCAATCCACATGTGAAGGCTTCTTGAACAATGTTATTTCCATTTAATCCAACGTAAGTCTCAACACTCTTCATTCCTATGCGATAGGTACATGCCTCGAAGTAATTGTTCTCACCTCCGCTGATATTTGGTATGTACTCCAATCCCAATCCTACATTTTTAGAGTTGTGAAAGCTTTGATTGGAAACATCAATCAACGAATTCATGTCTTCAGCAGATTTCCAGTCTTGCTGACGGTAAGATGCGCTTAACGAAAGTGTACCCGCTTTTTTGAACTCGTGGGTAATTGCAGCACCAAATTGAATTCGTTGTGGAATCACAAAAGAAAAGTTTATATAAGTGGTGTCTAAAACGGTGAGCACCGGTATTTCAACCCCAGAAACAGATCGCGTAGATTGACGAATATCTTGCACCTTCGGGTTCAAATTGTTTTCCAATTCATAGGTTCCTGCTAAATGAAACCAAGTTGATCGAGTAACTTTTCCTGCAGATTTTCTTTGGTGAAGAGGGAATGAATAATGTGCGCCAAATGTCAAATTCGCATCTGAAAAGGATTTGCGATTGGTAATCTTACTGTTATATATGGAAGTGTTGTCGAACACAATTCGGTCAACTTGTAAAATAGATCCAAATCTGAAATTCAAGTTACTACCAATAGACAAGGTATGAGTGCGGGCATGGGTACTGTCTGAATAAAGGATGAAGGTCCTAGCAAAACCCATTTGCACTTTATTTATACCACCCTCACCTGAATAACTGTACTTAGCATTTAAACTGTCGTTAATAGCTGCGCTGTTCGAGAACTGATAACCAACAACACTTTCAGGAGTAATGCCCATCGCGAATCCCCATTTACTTCCTGTTCGTTTGAACCCAAAGGCAATCTCACCCACTTGACCACCGAGGTAGTTGGTTTGCCCTGAATTAGAAAGAAGTTGAGAACTTTTAGCAAACACACTTCCTTGAAACGTCGTTTCAGTGAACAAGGCAAACGATGCAGGGTTAGATAAATTCACCCCTGATAAATCGGGAAGGGCAATAGAAGCATTTCCTAACGCGGCATATCGTGGATTAAATCCAATGTCAGTTAATCCAATTCCAAAACGAGAGTAGGGCGAGTTTACAGGAATTTGAGCCTGAGCACGCATGCACATTGCCGAAATCAAAACAAGAAAAATATATTTAAGATTCATTCGCACAAGTGATGGCATACAATCCAATTAATGTTAAATTCATTTCTACAAAGATGCGGCAATTAAGCTGTTTAGCAAAATGAACCGCGTCAGTCCCGGTAAATACAATTTGAATATCTGGAAATTGAATCATTGCAGCATCAATGTATCCCTTCAATTCCGAAAGAATTCCAAAATTCACACTGCTTAACATCGCCCCTTCGGTTGAATTTAGAAAGGGTTCAGCACGCTCAGAAAATAAGATAAGTGGAAGCTGTCCGGTAAATTCGTGCATGCCGCGCAAGCGAGACTGTGCTCCTAAAGAAATGACTCCAGAAATGAGTGCGTTGTTTTGAGCAACGGAATAGGTAATGCAGGTTCCGAAATCAACAACCAAACTTTCCGACCCTTCAAAAATTTTAAATGCACCGGCTACATTTGCAAGTCGGTCTTTTCCCGCAATGCCTGAAGAATATAAGAAGGCCGGAAAATTATCTTCTGGAATATTTCTACAAAAAGAAAATCGATTTAAAAATTCAGTTTGTTCAGCCACACTCCTTACTGAAGAATAAAAAAAAGGAAGACTGTGTTTTGAATACAATAGATTCAATTCTAAACTAAGATTGTTATCGAGAATTCTTCCCGATTCAACCAAGGAATTGTTTACGAAAATCCCCCATTTTAAAGAGGTGTTTCCTTGATCCAATACAATGCAATTCATCTGGAGGGCTAGTTTTTGAGAACTGTTATGGTTCCTCTACGCTCGTATAAAACGCCTACTCCGTTTTTAACTGTGATGTAGTAGACATAAGCATTTTCATGCACATAATCTCCACCATTCATTTTGCCATCCCACTTTTCTGAAAGTTTGTTTGTTTCAAAAACGTAATCACCCCAACGACTAAAAATATTCATAGTGTATGCAGTGGTGTCTGCGAAGGAAATGACCGGGTAAAACAAATCATTTTCTCCATGAATCATCATGGCATTCGGAATCCAAATCAAAGGCTCTTGATCCAAGCATTTTTTGTTGCTATACGATGTAAATGTCTCATTCGGGAAATAGCTAATGGGTTCCGAATATGCGCGAATGCGGTAACAAAATTGTCCCTTCGAAGAAAGGAAGGGCTCTAAGTCTTCGCTGAATGACAGATAGCTTGCTGATCCGGTTGAAGCTTGTGCCTCTGCCGCGCCATCTACCGAACGAAGAACCTCATATTCTTGAACACCATTCTCCCAATCTTCGTAATTAGACCAGTTCAAACTATTCAATAATAATTCAGAGTTATTTGCACCGCGAAGACGAATGTTTCGTCCAGTATTCGTCGTGTCGAGAAAATAGCCACACGGATTTTGAACGATTACGCGGTAGTCGTAAATGATATCGTCAGAATTAACATCCGTGTCGGTAAATACAATATTGCTGGCCGACTGCGTAATGTCCATGTGATTTTCCCAATTAAAGGGGGCATACAAATTCTTCCGTTGAAGAATGTATTTATGTGGAACCAATGTCGGTTGCGTTCGAACTGTTATCTCAATGGCCTTGGTGCTATTCACACTTACTGAGGTCAGATAATTTAAAGCTGGTGGAGTTGGATATGAAATATTTATAGTCTGAATGTTAGAAGCCGAAGTGAAACCTGAATTGGAATAGGCAATCACACCGTAATAATTTATTCCGGAGGCAATGCTTGTAAATTCATGTGTGCCTTGAAGGGTATTGCCGTCTGTAGTATCAACGGGAACGAAGTTTATGCCGTCAGAACTGTACATGAGGACATAGTAGTCAACACCCGCATTCCAACCCGAGTATGAGCTCCATGAAAAATTGATCGTGTTGTCACAAAGTGTATAAGCTGAGGGGCTCAGGAAAATAGTGCAATTGCAAACGCTTCCTGTAGGGCTCGTATTTGGGCTAGGTGGTGTGCCTGAATAGCACGTGTCAATGGCAGAAAGCAAATAACATTCTGGCCCACTGCTCGGTGAAGAAAGAAGATCACTAAAAAGAGTATTATTTATTCCAAAAACAGTGTCAATTAAATTAACCGTTGATCCATTACACGCATAAACAATATAGCCATCTGTGTCGCCTGAAGAATTAACATTCCAATTCAATTCTGCTAAGCCAGTAGCGGGATTAACCGTTACACTTGTTATTGAAGGAATAGCTGGAGCTGTTTGATCATTGAATATCCCCCCGGCCACATTACTTGCGAAATCGCAGTTCGGAAGCCCAGAATATCTAATTTGAAAATTGAGCTGCTCACCACAAACAGTTACTTCATAATTGTAGGAGGAAGAACCGCCCGGTAAAGTTTGAATTTTGTTCCAAACCCCTGAAGGATATTCTAACCACACTTCAGCATTTACAGCAGCTAACCAAGCGGCATTGCTGGTAGGTGCGTTCCATTGAAGATCAACAAAGCCAGGCGGAGAAACAGAGGCATTCGCGGTAAGAAAGGTGCTGCAGAATGTTTCAGAGTTACTGAAAGTAGGTGCGCCTCCAACATTGTCCTCTGTTTGAATGTAGACACAGCAAGAATTAGTTAATGCGTTTGCTCCAGGAAACAAAAAGACTCCAGATAAATTCGTGGATTGAACAATCTCAGTGAAATTCCCAACTCCGTCAGAGGCGTAAATGTGGTTGGTTACGAAGGTAACGGGGTTGGGTGAGGTATACCAAGAAATGCTGAGTGAATTACCTTGTACCTCTAGACAAGTAAGGGTAGCAGAAGATTGCCCGTGGACATTTGATACCCAAAGAAGAACATTCGATAGCAGCGCTACTAATATAATTTTCCCTTTCATTCGTTTTGAAGAGTGCAAAAATAGGCCTTCGGTTGCATTGATGGCCATCTTCAAACGGAATTAAAATGAAATATTGCCTATAATTTTTTGTGCCTCTTGGAATTCTGAAATGGTTTGAGCAATAACTTCTTTCGCTGAAACTATTTCTTTTAAGCGAGCACTCACTTGTCCAATTTCCAATTCACCTTCCGCAAGATTACCCAACGACATTCCTTTTTTAGCGCGCCCTCTTCCCAATAATTCTTTTAATTCGTCAATACTGGCGCCAGATTCATAGGCGTCAACGACTTCTTTATAAAACGTACTGTTTAACAAACGCACCGGTGTTATTTCATGAAGCGTGAGTTTCGTATCACCTTCCTTGGCTTGTAAAATGGCGTTTTTGAAATTCTCGTGCGCGGCTGATTCATGTGTCATAACGAAACGTGATCCCATCTGAACCCCTTGAGCGCCAAGGGACATAGCCGCAAGCATGCTTTTTCCACAAGAAATTCCTCCGGCTGCAATAACCGGAATTGAAACTGTTTCAGCCACACTCGGGATTAAACAGAGGGTAGTAGTTTCTTCGCGACCATTGTGGCCTCCCGCCTCGAATCCTTCGGCTACAACAGCGTCTACTCCAGCTTCTTGTGATTTTAATGCGAAAGCGCTGCTGCTCACAACATGGGCTACTTTTATTCCTGAAGCCTTCAGTCTTTCAGTGTGCTTCTTCGGGCTTCCTGCCGAGGTGAAGACAATAGGAACTCGGTATTTTTCAATCAAATTTAAATGCTCCTCAATATTCGGATAAAGCAGCGGAAGATTCACCCCGAAAGGTTTGTCGGTCAATTTCAAACAGTTTTTAATCTCCTCTTCCAATTGGTCTGGGTACATTGATCCTGCTCCCAAAAGCCCAAGTCCCCCAGCGTTAGAAACTGCTGAAACCAAATTCGCTCCCGTGCACCAAATCATTCCGCCTTGGATGATCGGGAACTTTATTCCAAAAAGTTGACTAACTGAATTCATGTTGAAATTTTTTCCAAAAATGCGAAAAAGTATTCAGTCTTCGGGAATTGTTGATTATCTTAGCGAACGACTTTATCCAAATGAAAAAAATAGTATTCTTTCTAAGCTTGGTTTTAGTACTTCTTTCAAACGTTTCCTTGGCCCAATACCGCTGGGATTACGGATTGAAAGTAGGTGCGTCAAACTACCTCGGAGACATCGGAGGTAAGTATCTTCCACGAAGAGATTTTGTTGTAGATATGCACCTTATTTCAACTCGCATGTCTGCTGGTGCCTACGTACGGTACAAGGTAAATAAGCGTTTGGCCTTCTCTACAAATTTCGACTGGATTCGAATTACAGACAGAGATGCCTACACGACATACGCTCCGCGTAGAGCAAGAAACGCAAATTTCAGAAATGATTTGCTAGAGTTAGGTGGTCGCGCAGAAGTTACCATTTGGTATGACAACGACGTGGGAAATAAAGGTTATTACAACCCAGATTTTAAAGTGTTTTTGTTTGCCGGATTAGCTGGTTACTCTTCAAATCCGAAAGGACAGATTTTCAAAGACGGTGATGTTCAATACGGTGGTGAGTGGTTCGCTTTGCGTGATTGGAGAACCGAAGGACAAGAAAGTTCATATTCAAAATTTGGTTTGGCTATACCGGCTGGTATTGGAGCTTATTTCACCTTCAAGAAAAAATGGAGAGTGCAGTGGGATTTGAGTTGGAGAACAGTTTTTACTGATTATCTAGATGACGTTTCAACGGTTTATTCAACACCGAATTCGAATGATTCTAAAGCATACGAGTTTGTGAACAATCAAACGTATCAAGCTTTGTTAGATGGTTTGGTTGCAGAAAATCCGCAGTACACAGCGAACGATTTGTCAATTGAAAACTTTCAAATTGCACCTCCCGGTGCTACCTACGCTTCGCCTCGCGGTGATGCTACGCACAACGACAGTTATTTAACAACTCAACTTACTGTAACGCGTGTAATTCGCGGAAGATCTAGCTTCTCGAAGTCGAAGTATAGTTATATGAAAGGAAGACCAGGTGTGAGAAGATCAAGAGCGAAATTCTAAGATTAGAAATATTGAGTCAATTTAGAAAGTGGTTTACGCAATAGCGTGAACCACTTTGGTTTTAACCCGTTTATTTTCCAAGCCAAGCGATCTTCTCGATTTGCACGAATACGATTTTTAAGACTAACATTGCTCACACCGCCAGCGCGCATGTGAATCATTACTTTTGGAAGGTGCTGCGCGCTGCACCATTCTTTAAAAAGAAAACGGAGCATCAATTCATAATCTGCGGCACTTTTAAATTGCGTGTCGAAAGTTCCGAAGGAATCGTAACAAGATTTTTTAACGAAGAACGTAGGGTGAGGGGGCATCCAACCTTTTAAAAAATTCTCTCTGAGATAAGCCCCACTGCGCCATTTTCTGACAATTTTAGAAGTGTCTATCGGATCTACATAATTCAAATCTCCATAAAGGCAATCTGTTTCATTTTCTTGGAACGCGCGAACAACGTTTTCAATAACATCATTCGAACAGTAAAAGTCATCGCTATTCAAAACGCCAATAATGTCTCCAGTAGCCAAAGCAAGTCCTTTATTCATTGCATCGTAAATGCCTTTATCTTTTTCACACAAAAACTTTGTCACCACCCCTTTCGCAGAACCTTGCGAAGCATCTTGCGAAGCATCTTTCGAAGAATCTTGCATCGCATCTTTCGCAGAATCTTGCATCGCATCTTGTGAAACATCTTTCGCAGAATCTTGCATCGCATCTTGTGAAACATCTTTCGCAGAATCTTGCATCGCATCTTGTGAAACATCTTTCGAAGAATCTTGCATCGCATCTTTCGCAGAATCTTGCATCGCATCTTGTGAAACATCTTTCGCAGAATCTTGCGAAGCATCTTTCGCAGAATCTAGAAATTGCTTCACAATTTCTACGGTTCCGTCTGCAGAATGGCCATCTACAACAATGTACTCAATGTCTTTATAGGTCTGCTTCTGCACGGAAACTAGAGTGTCTCTAATTGTTCGTGCACTGTTGTAACTTACAGTGATCAGGCTAACCTTCATTGTATTTAGAAGTTCCTTCCAATCAGGAAATAAAGGACTTGATTGTAATTTCCTTTTTCGTAATACGAATTTGGATTAGCGAAATTGGGTGAAGGTCTTGTTGGAAGAATACTTGTAGAGAATCTTCCTTCAATGAAAAAATGATCGCCCATTTGCAAGGTAGCGCCCAGGGCAATTCCAACATCGTAATTACGGAAGGCAGGAATCACATCGTAGGTCAATGCATTCGAAAGAATATCTTGCTTAATCAATCGGCCGTAATACAAGCCCGATAGAAATGTGAATGGCCCATTTTGAAAGGAATATTGCACAGGCACCTCAATGTACCTTAACCGATAAGCGAAAGTGTTGAAATTTAATGTATCGCGCTTAGTACGAGAACCTTTGTCGGCGTAATTAATTCCGATGCGAAATCCGTTCTTCGAAGAGAGCGGGGCACTAACAAAAGCACCCCCCGTTATGCCGAATTTGTCCCATCCGCCAAGCCCATCACCACTAATCTGTGAGGTTGTCATGCCAAACGAGACCCCAGCTTTGAACGCCTGCTGGGACTTGCCTAAAACTGGCACTAGAAAGCATAAACAGAAAAGCAACTTAGTTAATTTCATACTCAATGGCATTCAAAACTTCATTGGTACTTGAATCTATTAAATAACCAATGACTGTCATATTTGCGGGAACCCAATTCCCTTGAAGTGGAATTGTAAAGCTATTGGTTGAAGAATATCCGCTAGCAGGATTATTAACAACAAGATTTCCCATGGGCTCAGATACATTGGTTCGAAGTACATGCTCGTGCTCATATTCTTCAATCTCAGAAGGAGTTTGACTGTAATCTTCTTGAGCACTGATGATATGATTTTCAACCAAAAGAACTACGAGGTTTACATTGCCGGTATACCCATCAATAAACTGAGAGTTCATGTGAATGTTAATCACATTGTCTGCAGCCACATATTCACAATTAGCTTTCAATGCAACAGGCGTAGCGACATTCATTCGTGTGGTTACAATATTTTGCCAGCTGCTCGGGTTTGCCGGGTCAAGGTATTCATAACTGCTTAATCCACCTAAACGATCGATGCGAGCGGTTGGATTGAATCCCCCGTTTAGTTGTGCCCAATATAAATTTCCCGCAGGAGTAGTGTAATCTGTTTGAAATAGCGTGCCACCGGTGGCTGCAAGAGAACCGGCGTGGATAGCCACCGTCACCATTCGCTCTCCGAGCGTTGCGTCTAGCGCTAACGCAAGCGAAGTAGATGGCGGACAGAACCCGCACAAGTGGCCTGTAAATTCTTCGAACAACACATTGCGTGTGGCTTCTGTAACCCCAGAGAACGCTGGAGCTGGGCCGTACAAATCTTCACGGTATTTATTCTTTGCAACAGTAACCGGATTTTCAAGTCGGTCGCACGCCCCCAAGAATAGGGACAATCCAAGAAGGAATAGGTAACTTTTTTTCATCTTAAAAACTTGCTGTGTACATTAATTCAAAGCCGTTGGTTGCTGGAACTGCTCGGCAGACTCCGCCAATACAAAATACGCCCTCTCTTCTTTTTCCATAACCGAGAGTTAAACGCTGAGAACCGTTAATGTAACCAACCGTTCCGAACAAATAGTGTATCCGTTTTTCTTCTACAGAGTTGCCGTAATTGTATTGGTCTATTAATGCAACGCTCCAATGAGGGGAATGTGAGAACTCAGCAACTACGGTTGCCCAGTCGCCTTTGTCCTGATCTGTTTGAAGTCCTTGAATTTCAAGATGAAGATTGTCTTTAGGTGTGAACTTGTAGTTCATCTCTACAACTTCTATGTTGGCATATACAATTCCTTTGAAGTCATTCGTAACTGGAGTAACAAGGGTGTTGAATTCGAAATAGTAATAGGTAAAAGCTGTAGAGAATTTTTTGCTTAATTTTTTCTTCACTTCCAAATTGAAATCTCTAACATATTTCGTTGGACCGAATTTCACTGAGTTGATTTCGTAACCTTCTGTATAGGCTTCAATTCCCGTTAATCGAGTTGTATCCAAGCCATTCGCTGCAGCGAAGTTTACCGAAAGTTGAGTGCCATACTTTCCGCCGAGTTTAGTTCCTTTCTTAAATGTGTAAAACACTTCAGCCATGTAGCTCACTTCCCCGGTTAAAGGTGTGGCATAAGGATACAATGTAGCTGCTAGGTTGTAGGTGTGCTGTTTTGTAATTGAAGGCAAATAGTTAGTAGGAACATCAAACAACTTCAGATTGCGATCTGCGCGGAAGCTCATATTGTCTATGTATTTCACGGCTGCATTTACACCTAACCCGCTTGCGCTATACGAAGCATTCAGGAAGAAAGCTTTTCCTTTTCGATAGAGATAGGCATTATCCGCACTAGGGTCATTAATTTTCTGAGCGTATTCAGCAGAGAGGGCGAGGGCATTTCTATTCAGTTGCACGCGAACTGCAGAATTCGAAACGTTATTTGGAGTTAAGAAAACCAAGGAATCTTGAAAACG
>JBEIFO010000001.1:0-38472 GCA_040382375.1 Crocinitomicaceae bacterium | reverse complement strand
GCGAACGTTGATTCACGTAGCATCTTCGCGCAGTAGGATAAAAAAGATTTTGTAAGAAGTCTTGTTAATTCAAAAAGAGCTGTATATTTGCACCCCCTTAGGGTGCTAAAGAGCATTTCGGGGTGTAGCGTAGCCCGGTATCGCGCCTGCTTTGGGAGCAGGAGGTCGTAGGTTCGAATCCTGCCACCCCGACAAAGAAAAGACAACTCGGTTGTCTTTCTTTTTTTACAGATGAATGATCTCGTAGCTCAGTTGGATAGAGCATCTGCCTTCTAAGCAGACGGCCAGGGGTTCGAATCCCTTCGGGATCACTAAGAGACAAAAAAGTCCTCAACGAAGTTGGGGACTTTTTGTTTGGTGACGAACTCTAGTCGTACAATACAAATGAATGGCTATTCCTTCACGAAAGTTTTATTCACGCTTTGTCCACTGGAGGAAACCAGTTTTAAAATGTAAAAACCTGAAGGCAATTCACTCACATCAAATAAGTTTTGATTTCTAAAATACAAATTCTCTTTTATTAAATGTCCTGTCATGTCATAGACTTTAACACTTGACAATTCAAAGTTTGAATCATGAGAAATGTTTAAGACACCAGAGGTTGGATTCGGGTAAATGTTGACCGCTGAAAAATCTTGATTCTCCTCAACACCTACCTGCCAAACTGGGGCGTTGTAGTATGAACGCGTTAAACACAAGGAATCGTCACCAGCCTCAATCCAATAATAACGCAGTGCGGTATCGAAATTCTCAAATGTATAGTACTGAGCGTGACCGTTAGTGTATTCGTCAACATTATTCGAAATAATCGTTGCTCCCCAATTCATAATAGCAAAGTGATCTTCAGCATACAAAGTACTTCCGCTTGGATCGAGCAAATTGACATTTGTAGTATTCGGAGCCAAACCTGAAAACGTCACGAACAATGTATCACTTCCTTCGCAACCAGTAATGTTATCGTGCTCAATCATTGTTACAAAAGTCGAAGGTCCGTATTCCATATCGTACCAATGAATGTAAGCTGTATTTCCATTGTCGATTCCTTGTAACTCTCCGTTCGAGACATTCCAAGAATATGCATTCCCCGATGAAACTACAGAATATTCGGAATAGTGCGCGTTAGCGCAAACAGCTTCAGACCCGGTAATATCAGGTGTTGGCAACGGATTCACTTGAAGATAAATTGAATCTATAGCAGAGCACAAATTAGAATTTTGAAGTGTAGCTATAGCATATCCAGACTGCTGCGCTGTAAACTCGGCTATTGGAGTAATCCCTGACCAATCTATTGCCGCTGAACCCGGCAAAGAAACTACCGAACCTTCACATGCCTCTATCGTGTTTGGCAAATCAAGAGTTGGATTTGGAACAACTGTAATTTGAATTTCTTCATAGTTGGAACATCCGTTTTGATCTGTTCCTGTCACACCAAAGTTTGTAGTTGAAGTTGGATATACAGCAGGACTAGCTGCGTTTGAATTCGAAACGAGACCTGCGGGTGTCCATGAATAACTTGAAGCACCCGTGACGTTTAGATTAGTGCTTTCACCTACACATAGATTATAGTCATCGGCTGAAACAGAAAGTACCGGCAAAGAATGAACAGTAACGCTAACACTCGGACTCTGCAAACTACATGAATTTGTATTCGTAACTACTACAGAATAACTTCCTGATAGACTGGCTTCGTATGAATATAAAGTAGCACCTGGAATATTACTGCCATTCAATTTCCATTGATAAATGTTGCCTACCACATTGGTGGTGTTAAATATCACACTTTCACCTTGACAGAAAGTTGTCGTTGATAAATTTGAAATATCAGCAATGGGCAGCGAGTTAACTATTACAGTTTGTCCCATGCTTGTTTTTACGCAACCATTTGTATTTGTTACCATCACAGTATAAACTCCCGAAGAAATTGCAGGGTAGTTTATTGATGTTGCCCCAGGAATGTCCGTTCCATTTATTTTCCATTGGTAGCTCAGTCCAACTCCCGAATTTGCTGTCAGCGTTACACTTCCTCCTTGGCAAAAAGAAGTTGGGGAGGTGTATGAAATATTCGCCACTTGTTGAAAAACATTCACCGTAACATTCCGTGAAACCTGACATAAAGTAGTGTTGTCAGTGGCTGAAACTGTATAAGTAGTGCTCGTCTGTGGTGTCGCAATCGGATTAAATATGAAGGAACTATTTAGTGTACTCGCATTTGACCAGCTGTAGAACAATTGACCTGTATTGAACGCATCTACTGCAAACAGTTGAATTGAGTTCCCGTCGCAAATCGTACTTGTTGGAGTAACACTCAAGTTCGGCGCTTTGTTAACTGTAACCGTATAATCAAATGAATTTCCTGTACATGAATTAGCTACAGGAGTGACCGTATAAACAACTTGATTGTTCGCATAATTCGTATTCGTTAGGGTTTGATTCAATGTACCCACACCCGAGTTAGTATTACTCTGTTCGCCTGTGACGTTTGAATTACTTACTGTCCAAGTTAGGGTTGTATTCGCAGGCACAATGCCGTTTGTATTGTTCTCAGGTGTAAACGTGAATTGTTGTTCCGAGCAAATGGTTTGTTGAAGATTTGAGGTGATACTTGGTTTGGGCTTTACTGTAATAGAAACTGTCTGTATTGAACCTTGACAGCCATTCGCTGTTGGAGTTACGATGTAATCTACAACTTGATTGCTATTTGATAAATGAGAAAGAGTATTGTTGATTATCGAGGTGTTTTGACTCGACAAACTCTCTCCTCCTACATTACCATTCGATGTTGCAAGCCAAGTGTATGAACTTGTAATATTACTTGTTAATTGAAAATTCAAGGGAGAACCAGAACAAATGCTTGACGAATTGAGGCTTGTCATTGAGGGAAGAGGTTTGACAGTAACCGAAACCGACTGTGGAGAGCCCGGACAACCATTCGATGTTGGAATTACTGAATAAACCACCGTTTGATCTACAAGGGTTGAATTAGTCAATGAATTGTTTATTATCGAAGATGATTGACTGGCAGTACTCTCTCCTCCAACATTACCATTCGATGTTGCAAGCCAAGTGTATGAACTTGCAATACTACTTGTTAATTGAAAATTCAAAGGAATACCTGAACAAATGCTTGCCGCATTGAGACTTGTCATTGATGGAAGAGGTTTGACAGTAATAGAAACCGATTGTTGAGAACCCGGACAACCATTCGCTGTTGGAATAACTGAGTAAACCACCGTTTGATCCACAAGGGTTGAATTAGTCAATGTATTATTAATTGCTGAAGATGATTGACTGGTAGTACTTTCTCCTCCAACATTACCATTCGATGTTGCAAGCCAAGTGTATGAACTTGTAATATTACTTGTTAATTGAAAATTCAAGGGAGAACCAGAACAAATGTTTGACGAATTGAGGCTTGTCATTGATGGAAGAGGTTTGACAGTAACCGAAACCGACTGTGGAGAACCCGGACAACCATTCGCTGTTGGAATAACCGAATAATTCACGACCTGATCAGTTATTGTTGTGTTCGTTAACAGATCTGAAACCGTTCCTGAAGTTTGAACTATTGCGCTTTCTCCTCCAACATTGGTATTTGATGTTGCTTGCCAAGTGTATGTACTTGTAATATTGCTATTCAAAGGTATGCTCCAAGTAGCTCCGGAGCATACGCTCAAGCTTGAAGAACTGGTCATTGATGGCAGCGGCTTTACTGTAAAAATAAAAGTTTGGCTTACTCCAGTACATGTCAAACCTGAAACAGTATACGATGGTGTTACAACTATATTGGAGGTTACAGCAGCGTTGGTAGAATTTGTAGCTGGGAAAGACGTGATATTACCCGAACCTGATGCTCCAATGCCAATTGAAGGATTGCTGTTCGTCCAATTGTAAATTGTATTTGGAATTACCGGTGAAACAGTGAAATTAACGGATGCTGTGCTGCTTCCCGCGCAAAGGTTTTGATCTATAGGATCGTTGAGTACAGGAATTGAATTCGTAGAAACTGTAACTGAAACCGTGAAAGAGTTACCCGGGCATGCTAAGGCCTCAGGCGTTACTGCGTATTCCACAACTTGATCAGTCAAAGAGGAGTTCGTTAATGCCTGTTGAGCAATACTTGTTTGTAATGTAACTGAAACAGATTCACCTATTACATCCGCATTTGAAACAGTCCATGAATATTGAGTCCCAGCAGGAATAACATTACTTCCACCGTTCTGAGGGGTTTCAGAAAAACCAGCTCCCGAACAAATGGTTAATGAAATATTCCCTACTACAGGCACAACATTCACCGTTGCCGTTACAGCTGTTCTTGTCGCTGAAACACAACCTGTCGTGGTATTTCTGGCTTCAGCATAATAAATGGTAGTTGTTGAAATACTTGGAGTAGTATAAGATATTGAACTGCTAAACAATAAAGTTCCTCCAGAAGCTGCTGAATACCAATCGATGGTTGAGCCTGATGGCGCGGTGGCTGACAACGTTAATGTGCCTGTGCCGCATCGGGAAAAATTATTAAGTGAGTTTGGGGCTATTGGAAGGGCATTAACTGATGCTGTTACAGCTGTTCTAGTTGCTGAAACACAACCTGTCGTAGTATTTCTGGCTTCAGCATAATAAATGGTCGTTGTTGAAATACTTGGAGTAGTAAAAGATGTTGAACTGCTAAACAATAAAGTTCCTCCAGAAGCTGCTGAATACCAATCGATGGTTGATCCCGAAGGAGCGGTGGCTGACAAGGACACGGTGCCAGCACCACATCGTGAATTAGGTAATGGTGATGTTGGAGCGCTTGGCAGAGTGTTGACTGTAACAATAATAGCTCCGCTAGTCGCAGAACAACTTGATGCATTCGTAACAACAACAGTGTATGATCCACTTGTATTGGCTGAATATGAAGAGGTAGTCGCTCCTGAAAGGTTGGAACCATCTTTTTTCCATTGATAAGTTAGACCTGCCCCTGTGTTTGCATTCAACGCCACGGAACCTCCCTGACAGAAAGTTGTTGCAGAAGCTGGAGTGATTGTAGCTGTTGGCAAAGGATTGACCGTAACAATAGTCTCCAAACTTGTCGAAACATCACAAGTCCCACCTGCCCCGTCAGCTGCACCTGAAACAGTAACCGTATAAGAGCCACTCGAAGTTGCAGTGTATGTAGCAGAATTAGTACCTACAACTAATCCATTTAAGTTCCATTGATAGGTTGCATTTGTCAGGACGGCGGTGCTAAGAATTACACTTCCACCTGCACAAATTGTTTGTGGTGTTGAAGGAGTTATTGTTGCAGGTTCACATACACCAAATGAAACTAGATTTATTAAAGCAAAAACGGCTGTGAATAATATTGATCGCATGTAAATGTTATTTTGTTATTTTAAAACAAACCGATAAATTTAAGTACAGGGAACTACTCAGATTTCTCTCTGAATTAGCATACTCAATCAAGCTCGAATATTGTCCCAAACCATCCGTTAAATTTTCTGAATCTGAAATATTCTTAAATGTTGATTTCGACATAAAGCACAGCGAAGGCAAAAAACTCATATTCTTCAAAACATTAATCTCATATCCAGCATGAAATGCAAAACGAGTTTTCATTACATCTTTAAAAACACTTTTCTCACCTATGTATGAAACATTCGATGATAAACCCAAACTTGGAATATTCTCGATTGGTTCTAACACCTGATTAGAAATCCCATAATAATTAAACACACCGGCTTTATTTTCACAAGTTAAGTTTGAATTTATTGGCAACCAACTATCCAAACCTATTATCAAATCACCTAAGTTGTACTCACACCCCACAATTGCAGCGTTGTATTTTAATGAATAATTGTCCTGAATATTTCCTCCTTGGGTAACAATATTCATGGGCACATTACCAACGGAATTCAACCTCTGTTGACTATAATCAAAAGAGCTAGAACTCCATTGCTTGTTCAATTGACCATAACCCACTACCACATTGAAAAAGGGGTTATTTAATCTAAACTTAACCTTTGCCGAAAGCGCTTGATTGCTCAATTGAGAACTCTTCAATTCAGGTAAATAGGACAATTGAACTTTTAACTTGCCACTATCATTATTCGAGTCATCTAAACTCGATTTTATATCCTCTAAGGTGTTTTTTAAATCCTTATTGGAAGCGTCAATTCTTTTCAGCTCTGCGCTTAGAGATTTAACCATATCATCAGAAGATTTCAATCTTCTCTCCAACAGTCGATTTGAACTCAACATTGACACCTCCTGCTCCTTAATGATAAGCTCAACAATTGGAAAAAAAACTTCGAAATCTCCGGAAAGTTGACAATGTCCCTCGTTTTTCATCAAGAGATACTCAAACTTTGTAGAATCTTCTGAAACCCTAACATTTTTGAACGAATAATTTATCGATGGTATTTGAGACGAGAGCAAATCATTAAACTTCGCACAATCCCAATAATAATCGGTAACCAAAAGAAGGTGGTAATCTCTCAAATCATAATTTAGCACCCTAAAGCTATTTGTTCGCTCAGCATCTTTTACCCAGTAGTTTATATCAAAACCTACATGGTGTTTTTTTACTTTGCGTTTAAAGTCGGCTTCATTCTTATTCTCTTGGCCATCACCAAAATAAACATTTAAACAAATAGACGAACGCGCTCCAACTTTTGAATTCGCCTCTGTGTCCGTTAAAACCGCCCTATTAATTTCAGTCTGCGAATGCCCCGCTATGCTGTAAAACACAGCAACTAAAAAGACTATTACATGTAATTTCATATTAATTCTTTTCACAACTTGTAAATCCAATATCAAAAGGAGGGAATTGCCAATTACTATTTGTAAGATTTAAGGGAATAAAGCTCAATTTAAAAAATTGACTCAAATCACCTTCAGGCTTAAACAAAATAAACTCCACGTCCTCAGGAATCGGGGCCTTATAAACCGACTTATACACTTCTCTTCCCACTTTAGAGTAGGTCCAGTCTCCTACAGATTTATTGAAGGGTGCATTTAAATCTATAACAGGAGCGTGTTCTTCATTCATTCTGCTCACCTGCTGAACCAGTGGGTTTGTTTCCATCGAATCGGAACCATTCCATAGAAAAACTTTAAACTCCGAAATCGGACACTCAAAATGAACAGGAATAACATAGCAATATCCGATATCGTATAGTTTCAATGAATCACTAAAAATATAATTATCTGTAACCTGCCACCTTTCGACATTATTTATCTTCTCTCCCTCGTTGGCATTTAAAAAACTATCGAAATTCATATCCAATAAAATTGGAAACTTCGTATCACATGAATTGGCAAGAATTGTAACACTGGAGTCTATAAAACAGTCACAGGAATTACTTTTGACCGAATAAGTGATTTTGTTCATTATTTGAGTCAAGCGAACATCTACAACACCAGATTCTGGCACTTCATATTCAATGTCATTTAGTTTAAACGAAAAATCAAGTTCTTCTCTTGAAAAATTCGTGCTGTAACTGAATTTCAATTGTGCTTTATCCCCAACAATAAATTTCCTGTCGGGAATTTGAAGCTTCAAATCTCTCAACCATTTGTTCTCCGGAGCAACCAAATGCGCGAAAACAATAGAGCTATACTTCTTCCTAAAAAGCTTATTAAATGAATTAATCGAGAGGGCTTTCGAACCAACTGCCGAAACTAACATTGAGCCCTCTCCTAAATAGAAAACACCCTGCGGATTATTCTTAGTAAAATACGATTTTATACCCTCCAATTCATTGTAATTGCAAAGACTCTGATGACTCCCTGTTATACTCAACCCTCCATTTTTACCGTGAAAATACACGCCTACATTTCCGTAACCTATAACAGCAACTTTAAAACTTTCCCCCTTCATTTTAGAGAGTGTCTCATTCGACATCATTAACCGATCTACGTCTTCCTCCGTAGGAATTTTATCAAATAACAGAATGTACTGTGCAGAGGCAAAATTCACCGAAAGGCAAACTAATAATACCAACCCTAACAAATTTGGCCTGAGCCAAAAAACGATTTCCCTATTCATCTTTAATTACTTTATTACATGAGAACTCTTTAATCTGACAATCAACCCAATTTCTATCGGCACTTTGATACTCTAGTCTTTTATTTGAACTGCTTATTGTTCTCTGAAGCTTTAAATATTCATCTTCCTTCAATTTGAGCTCACCACCCTTCCCTATTTCAACTGCTCTCATAGTTCCAGAACTAGTTACAACATGAAAATTTAATCTTTCCGGACCACCCGACCAACTTAATACTCCGTTATTCAAAACAAAGTCACTTGGAGCTTCCGCTGCTGCAACAGGCGGCTCCACTAAACCTATTTCCTCTTCCTCTGGTAATTCATCCACAACAGTTTCGCAAATACATCCACCACATGCGATCTCACCTGCTACACCAGGACAGCCATCTACGTTATCTAAAACGCCATCCCTATCGCTATCAGATTCTGTATCTCCACCTTGGTAATATATCTTCACAACAGTTTCACTTGAAATTTTACCCGAAGAGATGAGGGCGTCCAAATGTTTTTTAAGTTCAGCCAATGATTTCCAAACTACTTTATCAGCAGAAGAAATACCCGGCAAGTTGCCATTTATAAAAAACTCAGTGCTATTATTCACATCATGAACAACTTGATTCACCGCTGGATCTCCGTTAGCTAAGGCGCTTACAGAAAAATATTTATAGTCATCCCTTGAAAACAAACTACCACTCTCGCCTAACATATCCTCGTCGTCACCCTTTCTACTGTCATAATCATAAAAACCACCAAAACACTTATTCACCAACCATGTTAAGCCGCCTATTGGCACTTCAATTTTACTCGTTTCCCCTGCATTAAGCTTTTCATGCAACTCGACAACCGGCGAGATAAATCCGGAAGAAGTTGGCAACTTTGAGCTCATAAGTAAAGCCGACATTTCTTTATTGAATTCTTCCATATTCTGAGCAATTGGACCAGAATGATAAATTTCAACTGAGTAACTCTGCTCTTTGGTTAACTCATATTCCGAAAACATAAAGAATATCAAAACAGCAACCAAAAGCAGCGCAACAAACACTCCTAATGCAACAAACCTTTTGTTCTTTTTCTTAATTTTCTTATTCGTATTCATTCTTCAATTCTATTTATTCAACATAAATTCATGCAACTTAGAAATTAAAACAAAGCCCTTTTCCTACTTTTCCGGAGTTTATATTACTCCTTGTAAAAAACAACAAATCTCATGGGGATAGATCTTTCACAGCCACGCCCTTCGATTGATAAAACAAACCAATGAGTCTTTCATTTACCCTTAAAATTAGCTCGAGTGATTTAAAGCAATTAATATCAACCGCAGAATCCGCATTGGTAAAACAAGAGTCTCTATAATCAAATGTAATGGACCGGTTATTTCTATTGAAGTCAACGGCAGTGTTAATAAACCCAATGACGCTTGATGCAATCGAATTTAAACCAACGAAAAGTGCCAATACAAACAACACATATTGTCTCATAGAATCGTTTAGATTGGTAAATATACAATAAAACAATGTCAAAGGAACCCTAAGCACCCTAACACAAAAGAATTATGTTACGAATAATTACCAAAACCAGATTTGGAAAAGAGACTAAATTAATGATTAAGGTTTTGAGCGAAAATCTACATTAGAGATTTCACCGCCAAAAATCCAGGCATACCTCGGAATGACGCCGCTATTAGGCACATATAATTCAGTGAAGTGCCATTAGTTTTCAACCCCGTACACAATTTCTAACTCCTCAGTTCTGGGAATAAACAACGAAACCACAACCTCAAAATGCATTGCCCCTTCAGCTGGAGCTAAAGTGTTAGATACTATTCCCTCTTCGCTAAAAAAATACTGTATGATATTGAGGGGAGTTGAATAAACTATAAATCGGCTTTAGGCCCGAATAAAAACATTTTTCCAAAACTTCATTCTTGAACACTTAAAACGAGATTTTATTCATTTTGAATTCCAAACGATTCAAATAGATAGCTAACTTAGCAACAATAAACAATTGAGGTAGTCTAATTCTAAACGTTACAATTTTAGGTAAGTTTACCTTATGCATTAAAGAATATTTAAACATGGAATATATTTCATTGATTTCGAGCACTGGCATTCAAATTTTAGATTTTTCAATAAAATTAGATGCGCAAAAATTCAGAGCTCTAAGGTTCAATTATTTCGAAGGGATCGATAGCCTTACCATGAAGTATTGGTTCGAAGAGTTGATTGAAATAAAAAGTCTTGGTAAACTCATCCGTAAATCTGATCTGCTAAAATTACGAATTGATCGCGATAGCCTTGCTGATATTGAAGCCATAAATAAAATTGTTAGCTCTGATGTTTATTTGTTTGATGAGGATGAAGAAAGAACATTTTCCATACGAAATATAGAAAAGACCTTAAAGCAATTTGAAAAAAAATGGATTCCATTACCCTACTTTAAAAACAATCAAATCAATGATAATCTATTCGGGCCAACTGACTGGGTTCGTTGTTGGTTTGAATACATTGAGGCGTCTTCAGAGTTAAAATTCGTTCTCGCCATTGACACGACGATAACCGATGAGAACAATCAAAATCACACTCCATTACTAAATTCTAATCCCAACGAGAACAAATACCATATCTGTCAAAACGAAGATTCCATCTTGAGTTTTCTCAGCGATTTCACTGGTTGCGGTTGGGTGGAAAGTTGGCTAAAGAGTTTATTCAAATTCAATGCTACAGACTCGCAAACCAAGCACCTCGCGAGTTACATTCATTTGCTTCGGTTATTGAAATCGAGTATGCAATTACCCACGATTCAGTTGCTCAGTGACCAATCAGATGTTATTGATCTAGATCTCTCAATAGATGTTGGGAATTCTCATACTTGCGCTATACTTTTCGAAACACCCACAGAGGGTGAGATTAACTTTAACAAAGTAAAGAAATTAAAAATAAGAGACCTTAGTAACCCTTCGAAATCATATGGTGAAGCATTTTCTACTCGAATTGTGTTTCGAGATGAAAAATTCGGATTAGAGGATTCTTTTTTTGCGGGCCAAGAAAAGTTTTTATGGCCTAGCCCTGTCAGAATTGGTTTTGAAGCTGAAAACCTCATTCATGCATTCGAAGTAAAGCGAAATATACAACAAGAAACAAAATCATTCAACTCAAGTCCTAAGCGATATCTATGGGATAAAAAAGCGTCTAAGACCCCATGGAAATTCCATGATAATGCAGCTGAAATACCTAAAAACGTCTATAAAAAAGGCATTTCAGAACAGTTAAAGAGTGACGGAGCGTATTGTTCAGATGACGCCTTCGGAGCATTGCCCCTTTACTCGAGAAAGACTTTAATGACATTTTTGTTTTTAGAGATTTTCTCCCAAGCTATTGCACAGTTCAACTCTTTTGAGTTTCGATCCATTCATGGCAAACCAAATTCTAGAAGAAGATTACGACATGTTGTAATTAGCTGTCCTATTGGAATGATAAAAGCCGAGCAAGTGGCGTTAAGACAATGCGCAGAAGAAGCTGTGAAAATGCTTTCAAATTATTCTAAAAAAATAAATTCAAGCGGAGCAGTAATTAGCCCAATGGTCGCTGATTCTTTTGATATTATACCTAGAATTGCCGACCTAAGGAAAAATCACGACGAGCCACTCGAGGACAGAGTTGATTGGATCTATGACGAAGCTACATGCAGTCAGCTTGTCTTCATGTATGGGCTGATTCAACATAAATTCGATGGAAACCCGACTGACCTCTTTAATATTTTCGGTCACAA
This sequence comes from Crocinitomicaceae bacterium, assembly GCA_040382375.1. Classification (GTDB taxonomy): domain Bacteria; phylum Bacteroidota; class Bacteroidia; order Flavobacteriales_D; family Sanyastnellaceae; genus CAIZGX01. The sequence continues at coordinate 26,675 of JBEIFO010000001.1, read as the reverse complement.
AACGCCAGATGATAAAAAAGTGCTAACCATAGGATCACTTGATATTGGAGGAGGCACCTCCGATTTAATGATCTGCGAATATGAGTTGACGTTTAACAATTCTACCGAACTAAAACCAAAACCATTATATTTCGAAGGATTTCATTTGGCCGGTGATGATCTAATTAAAAATATTATTCAATCAATAATTATAGAAGGAGCGCAACTTTCACCTGATGACATAGGATGTTCAGGTGTTATTGAAAACTTCGGATACTCCGTTATTGGGAATGAAATCAGAGAGAAAATCAACGGTTTCTTTGGAAGAGATGCTGCCACTATGAGCTATTTAACACGCATGATGCGTGTTAATTTCTTAAACCAAATTGGTATACCTATTGCCCATAAGTACCTTGACATTGCAAATAACTCTCAATCCGAAACAGTGAGCTATCAAGAGCTATTTGCTGACAACAAGCCGAGTGATGATCTGTTGAATTATTTCCATGAACATTTTGGATTCCGATTTGAAGATTTAACATGGAACTTAAATCCTAAAAAAGTAAATAACGTTGTACGCTTCACTTTTTCAAAATTAATTAAGCAAGTTGCAAAATTAATGCACCTCTACAGATGTGATTTCATTATTATATCTGGAAGACCTTGTAATTTAAAAGCTATTGAAGAACTTTTCTTGGAGATACACCCAGTGCAGCCGAACAGGTTTATTAATTTGAATAACTATTGGATTGGCAAATGGTACCCTTTTTCAGATAACAACGGATACATCAAAGATCCCAAGACAATTGTAGCCACTGGAGCTCTAATTGGACTGATGGGCACGAAGTTTTTTAAATTAAATAAGTTCAAAATAAATGCCGACGAACTTAAAATGAGATTACAATCGACCGCGAATTATTTAGGACAAATTCAAGATAATGTCATTCCAAATGTGATCATGAATCCTGAGCAAAAACAAATTAGCTTTAACGCCTACTACATTCCTCTTCAAATAGGAATGAAGAAAGTAGATTCTAACAATTATCCAGCTCGATATATTTATCAAATAGATTACAATGAACTTTTCATAAGTAATCAAGCCAAATCCAGAACCATGAATAATCCTGGAAATTTCGCTAACGTGTATCAAAATATCATAAATGAGAATAATGCGAAGCTTCCATTCACGTTTAAGGTAAGCCGCGAATTTGACATTGACAGAGAAAAACTAGAACTTGAAGAAGTTGTAGATGCGAATGGAGATAGTATTTCCAATTCAATGTTCACAATAAAACTTATTACGCTGGCCAGCGAAAACGGATATTGGTTCGACACGGCAGAATTCACTTTGTCTATTAACTCAAGAACTTAAACAGAATGAAGAATTACAGCAAAGAAGAACTTGTTCAACTTCGAAAAGAATCATTAGAATTTCATAAACTGATGTCCTCTGCCGCAGGGTGGACAAAGGAGAATTTAAGTCTTGAGGAGAAAGGGGTAATGTTAAATTCATTACTGGAGACGAAGTCTGAAATAAAAACGATAGAAGACAGTGTAGAAACCAAACCTGTTTTCGCACTTTTCGGCGTGAGCCAAGTGGGTAAATCGTACCTTGTAAAAAACCTACTTTCATCTGAGCACAAGAATCTAGAGATTCAGCTTCCCAATGAGAACATCGATTTTCTTCAGTCCATAAATCCAAGAGGTGGTGGAACAGAAAGTACTGGAGTAGTTAGCCGCTTCACTATTGATTCAAAAATCATTAGCAATGATTATCCAATAAAAGTTAAGCTTTTAGATACAAAAGATGTATTGCTGATATTAAGCGATAGTTTTTTCTCAGATATTATTAAGCTCGAATCTTATCCTTCGACGGCTGAAATAGATTCACATCTCGAGAATTTCAAGAAAAGCTTGGCTCATTCAACTCACAACCAAACGCATTTGAATGAGGATCATATTTATTATTTAAAAAAGTATTTCGAAAACTATTTGGAACGTGCCAGCTCAAAAGCTGTCGAATTTTCACAAAGTGCATTTTGGGCTGAAATTGCAGATATGATTCCTAAAGTAGAACCCATGCGTTGGGTTGAACTATTCGAAATTATTTGGGCATTCGACAAAAACTTCAGTGAACTATTTCGAAAATTATTATCTGCACTCTCAATTCTAAATTACGAAACTACTGTTTACGTTAATAAAAGTGCAATACACCGCGACGAAGGAAAGATCCTTGATGTTATGCGTGTTGAAGGGATATTAGATCGCGAGGAGAATATTAACATTCTTCTTTCGAACAAACAACAAGTTACCATTGACGTTCATATACTGAGTGCTCTTACTGCAGAAATTTCTATGCCTCTGAGCCCCGAAGTAGCCGAGGAAAAACCTTTTTTACATAACACTGACTTATTAGACTTCCCTGGGGCACGTTCTAGAAAACCATTCGAACAAAGCGATTTAAAAAGGAGTACCATTCCTTCTTTATTTTTAAGAGGTAAGGTATCTTATTTATTCAACAAGTATTCTTCCAACTACGAAATTAACAACCTTCTCTTTTGTCTATTCAATAGAAATAACGAGGTAAAGGAAATACCTCTTTTAATTAACGATTGGATTAAAAGAAACGTAGGTGAAAATGCTGATGAGCGTGAAAAAAGAATTGGAAATTCAGGAACTAGCCCATTGTTCGTTGTACTTACCTTTTACAATGAAACGTTGAAGTTCAACCCAAATTCTGATCAGGGCGAGCTTGCTGAGAAATGGGAAAAACGATTCGTCAGACTTTTCAAAGAAGAAACTGTTACCAAAGCCAATGACTGGGACGAGAATTGGACCACAAGCGAAGCCATGTTTAAGAGCTTTTATATGCTTCGTGATTATCAGTTTTCAGAAGACGTCTTCTCGGGGTTCCATGCAAGCGGCAAGGAAACGGGTATTCATCAAGAGAAACTCGATTACTACAATCGATTAAAAGAAAGCTTCACTAAATATCCATACATCAAAGAGCATTTCAGAAATCCTTTGGAGGCCTGGGAAGAATCATCAAGTCCGAATAAAGACGGAAGCCAACGAATAATTAATGATCTGTACCCGGCTGCTAATAATTTAATTAAGACGAAGAACTATTCAAGTAAACTTGGAAGCTTCAAAACCTTGACTTTAAAGAATCTGAAATCGCATTATAAAACAGATGACATACAGAATCAAAGAAAGCAGGCAGCGGATGATGGTAAGAAAGTTCGAACGCAACTCTTAAATCTTTTCACTGCGAATGGTTCGAAGTTCGGAGAATTTCTTTCCAAACTTTATATCTCGAATACGGAAACGTACAATTTCATTCATGAGCATTACCTGCCTGCATCTAACGACCACACCCCTACCCGCGAAGAGGTTATTATTCGAACATACGACTTAGATCTAAATAAATCTGTTGAGGAAAATGAGAGAATGCTCATGGAAAAACAGAATTTGCAGTCACCTGCTCAATTGCAAGAATGGCTCAATGCTCAAAATATAGATCTTTCAGAAGTTCTGAAAAACGTTCACATAACCGCTGCAAGCACTTTAGTTGATGGGGTAATTGAAATTTGGAAATCTAAATTAGAACTTGAGAATTTCAAGGACTATACCAGTCAAGGCCTCGATCTGGGGGCTGTTAAAATAATTAGTGAGAACTTAATTCAAACCTTTGAAATATTTGGAGTGCGTCAAGAACTCATTCATTTATTTGAAAAGAAAACAAGGTTAATGCGCGTTTCTAACGATACCGATGAATATCTTGCCTCAATCATAACATTCTATGTCAACGACTTTGTTTCCAACTTCGGATTCAACTTCATGTCTGAAGAAAGAAATGAACTTGTTCTAGAACTAGCAGAAACTTTCAACATTGATACTTCTTCTCTACTCACGAAAAGTAAGAACATATCTGATCAAGAATTAATTAATTTATTTGAAGAAGACAGCTCTTCAAATATTTTACCTGTAACTTTTCCAGTGGTTGACCACTATAAAAACTTTATTACCAAAGTACAACTGATACTTCTATCCAACTGCGGATTCAGGAAGTACAATGTTGAAGAGAACAACAAGCTAAAGGAATTAATCGACGAGATAGAATCATTAAATTTTGTTTAAAATGAACTTATTATATTCTACGTACAGTAATAACTACACCCCAATTTCATTTAGAGATCGCTATCTCTATGACACCTATGAAATTATCATTTCGTTCTTAAGGGGTAAGTTGAGTCCTCAGGAACTTGATAAGTTGCTTAAGCCTGTCCTCAATGCCAATGGTGAAATTGCATGGTATGGCAATATGAACGGCTCGTTCTCAAAAATAAATGAGCTTTCCGAAGAAAGGGCACAGCAATTAAAATTAGAATTCGACCAATTCCTAAAAAAGTGCAAATCCATTTCATACCCGCTTACTGCTAAAAAAGACATAGATAGCAAAGAATGGGGGAATTTACTTGACACTCTTTTTCAGCACGACAAAATAATTCTTATCGGTAATGAAAACGGAGACTGGGGAATGTTATGGGGCTGGGATTTCAAAACACAGAATGACAATAGACTGCCTGTTCTTCCACCCTCAATTAAACCAGCTGTTCCCGTAAGCGAGCCCGAGGTTAGACAAGAAGAACCTGTGATACCTGCTCCGGTGCAACCGACTTTTCAAAATACTCAATACACAGAGCAACCGACAAGCGGTGCAATTAAAGAAGAGCAGCCCATTCCGGTAGTTCCAATAATCGATCCTGCTATAGTAAAGCATCGCGTTGGATTTTGGGAAAGAATTAAACGAATTCTCAGATGGATTTCGTACCGCTTTTGGGGATTGTTTTGGCTAATCATTTACACGCTTTTAATCATTTGGCTCTGCAAATCTTGCAACAAACCTGATTGCGGTGCAATGTGTAACGATTTAGAAAAAACTAAACAAGAGTTACTAGACCTGCAAAATCGCGTGCATGAAAGATGCGACACAACTTACGTTAAGAAATAATTTCTGAATTTATATTAACTGCAATGGCAATTACTAGAAAGTCAGGAATATTCAAAAAATGGTGGGTACGCGCGATTCGTGAACGAAATTATTTCGGTTTCCGTTATTGGTGGTTCAATTGGATGCTCCTCCTAGCGGCTCTCTTCTTGTTCGGGTTTTTCTACTTCAAAACTGACACTCTAAGCGCTGACTGTCCGCAAGTTGATGAGGTTAATTCTTCTATTGAACAGATTAAGATCGCACTCGAAAATTGCTGTAATTGCGCTAAAAACAAAGTAGATTCCATCGCAGTTGATTGTCCCGATCGAATACTTGCCTTTCAAGTGTGCAATTCCAATGCTGCAAAAGACGACAATTTCGACGTGTATTTAAACGAAGTGAACATCGGCAAATTAGACTTGAACACTAATCAACAAGTGGGTTCCGTTTTCTTAGCAACCAATGATCATAGCATTTTAATTAAGCAATCTGATTTTATATGCCCGATTAGCAACATGAATATTTATTATTTCGATCCAAGAATTATTAAGTTCGGGAAGAATAAAATAAGACTAAAAAACACCCAGAATAATCACAACGACAACCTCGGTACAATCGAAATAAGAAATTACCTGCTAATGGGCAAAGAACTTTCAGACCCTTGTAAAATTAAAAACATACCCTATCAAATGAATTCCGGAAAAAACTTCAACATTAATTTCAATTACACACGTTGTTGCGAATAAATTAACTTATTGATGTCCACAAAGAAAAACAATATTATAAAGTCAAAATGGTGGGGAAAGACCATTCGAAATAACTCTTGGTTTTCATTTCGATATTGGTGGTTTAACTACCTCGTTTGGGCCATACTCATCTCATTACTTCTGTTTTTTATTCTAAAAAAATCGCCTGCAGAATCAGTTTTCAATTGCACGCAAAAAGAGAGTATCGATTCTCTGATTGTAAGCATTCGTCGCGATTTGGATCAGTGCTGTAATTGCAGCAAAGAAGTACCTCCCCCTCCGATAAAAGAACCAACACCACCACCTGTCGAAGACACTCGTCCGAAAGGACCATCTGAAAACTGCCGGGTACATTTCAGCGGCGGAATCATGGGGGGTGAATATGACCCCGTCGGAATTTCAAAAATTTACGTAACCGATGATTTCAGTGAATATGTCGGTTCCGGAGAGTATCCATCGAATGAAGCCGCCTTCCCAAAGGCTGTTGACAAATCCTTTGATGGAATTGCCATAGATAAGGATACCCGACTGGTAATTTATAGTGAGAAGAATTTCAAAGGAACTGTGGTGCTTGATGTCAAAGGCCCAGCGATCATTAATAATGTCTTGCTAAAAGATAATCCTAATTATACTCACTGTAATACTGACACTTACACTGGTGAATTACAACGTAATTATCCACAATCCGTGCGCAAATGGAGTAGAACTGACATGAGACCTTGGAGCTTTGGATCTTGCAAAATAACCTGCGATTAATTCATGCTAACCACAAAGAATCATAGTATAAAAAACAAATGGTGGGGAAAATCCATTCGCAGCTACTCCTGGTTTTCCTTTCGATACTGGTGGTTCAATTACCTTGTTTGGGCTGCACTCATTTCATTGCTCTTGTTTTTCATTCTAAAGAAGTCGCCTGCTGATTCAGTTTTCAATTGCTCACAAAAAGAAAGCATCGACTCTTTGATTGTAAACATTCGTCGCGATTTGGATCAATGCTGTAATTGTAGAAAAGAAATTACTCCTCCATTAGATTCTAATGAAATATTTCTACCCGCCGATTATATCATCATTACTTACCAATTCGACGCAAGCGGAGGGACGGATCTAGATACAAGAACCAGAATCATTTCTCCAGAGAAGGGGAATGAATTGGGTTTTTGCAAAGATCGCGATGCTGAGGGGTTATATTGGAGTCTTGATAACCAAGGAACCGGTGTTGAATCGGTTTACATCGATGTCAATCATTTCAAAGAAAACGATGTCATTGAAGTACTTTGCAAAGCGTGGTGGTATACTCGAAAAGACAGCGGGAAGATGTCACTTGATATTAGAGCTTACAAAGGGGGAACCATGCGCAAAGATAAATTTCAATTTATAAACGATGGCGGAGAAGAAGTTGGCAACGTCATTTCCTTTCCACATCGAATTAAAAATTTGGGAGGGTGTGGGAAAGCCGAAAAAATTGGCGTTTTGAGATTCGACAGAGCCACCCAAATTCTAACTTTCGTAAAATAGAAATTATCACATACAAACAGTAAAGATTTCAAACATGAAAAAGTTCTTCACTTCGTCGATAAATGAATTCGAATTGGTCTCAAATCATATCAATTATATGTATGAGCAATTCAATCAGATTCAACAATTCATAAAAGTAAATTTCCCACCGGAGTATCACCATCTTTTAGCAAAACCAGAAAAGAAGGGAACTTCATTGGATTGGTTCACTTCTCTTGATGGTGAATTCCAAAAAATCGAAGACCTTCCAAAAGAAAATCAAGCTAAACTCCTTCAGATTTACAATGCTCGAAAACATGAAATAGAAACCAAATGTTTGTATTTGGCGCAATCTGAAGATTTCGACAAACAACTTTGGGCAAGCATCTTACAAAGTGCTTTCAATCCAAATCACCTTTTCCTATTCTCTAACGGAACTCAAATTGTAGTCGTTTGGGGAATTAAAACAAACAAGCAACTTGACTATACCGTTCCTTTCGACGAGTACAAGTCCTCCATCATTGCGGCAAGTGCCGTTGAGAGCGCAATCGATGAAAACACAGCGATTGAACACGAAACGCCTGAAGTCTATTCAACTGAGCCGGCGGAAGTTCAAAATGAAATATCCACTGCGAACGTTGAAAACGAACCAACGCCTTCGGCTGAAGCTGAAACAACACCTGAATACACGATAGCCTCAGCAGAAGAAGAAAGCACTGTACCCGAAGAGCCAGTTGAAACTATTGAAGAAGCAGCACCTGCGCCGGTTGCGCCGAAGGTATTGCCAGTAAAAGAAAAGCCGCTGTTCTACCGTATGCTCGACGGGTTCGAAAGATTCTTTAAACGATTTTGGTGGTTGTTTCTAATTCTGGCACTACTGATTGCTCTCCTGCTATTTAAAACATGTAACGGCCTAGATGGCATAAATGTGAGTGAATTAAATGAAGAAGAGGTCAATGAACATTTTGAAGAGATTACTCCCGATGAACCAAGGCACAGATCTATTCCCATTGACACTGCTCAATTCAGAGAAGACGATGAATCAGGCAGAATAATCGTTGGTGGGCTCCTGAACATTGCAATGGTTGATAAAAAGGAAGAGTTCAAAAGAATGGCCATCTCGTTGAAACAATCATTTCCAGACGACAGCTATGAAATAGTTTATTTCGATGATCAAACGCAGCGTATTCAACTGAGTTATCCTGAAGAACTTTCGAGTACGATAAAAAATGAGATCCGGACAAAACTCAGTTCCTACAACTTACTTATGTGGGATGAAAGTGTATTTCACAGCGGAAAAACTACAAATGACCCTAGCACATTCATGGCAGATAAAAACTGGTTTCTTCGTGCTATTCATGCACCTGAGGCTTGGGATGTAACCATGGGAGACACAAGCGTTTGCATTGCGGTTATAGATGACGGCTTCGATTTAACTCATTCAGAATTCTCGGGAAAAAGAATTTTGTTCCCATACAATATTCCCCTAAGAAATACATCGGTAACCGGGGGTGGAGAGATTATTCACGGAACACACGTGGCCGGTCTTGCTCTTGCTAACGCAAACAATGGAATTGGAGGCGCGGGAATTGCTCCAAATTGCAGCTTTATGCCTGTTCAAATTGGCGGAGACGGCGAGTTTTTTACAACGACCGATATTGTAGATGCGGTGCTGTACGCTTTAAACAAAAAAGCTGATGTCATTAACATGTCACTCGGGAAATACTACGGTGAAGCTGCAAAGCGCTTAAGTCTAGACGACCAAAAACAGATAAAAGCCAATGATGAAAAAGATGAAGAAGCCTTTTGGAAAGAGCTTTTCAATATGGCTGAAAAGAACAATACACTTATTGTTTTGGCGGGTGGCAACGAGAACCTATTAATTGGACTAGATCCTATGCAGCGCTCAGAACAAGTATTAAAAGTTGTTGCGGTCAATGAAAATCTAAGAAAAGCCTCTTTTAGCAATTTCTCTGAGGCGAATAGCACTTCGGTAAATTACATTTCAGCGCCTGGAGAGAAGATTTTCAGCACAGTACCAGGAAATAATTATGAATTTATGGACGGCACTAGTATGGCAGCACCTATTGTAACGGGGTGCATTGCATTGCTTAAATCTGTTAAGCCAAACATAACCAATGCTGAAGTTTTAAAGATTCTTCACGAAACAGCAAAACCTATGTCTGAAGCCAATTGTCCACCACTTATTCAAATTAATCAGGCGCTATATAAAATCAGAAATTAAAATTGAAAAATGGTTATATTTGTGGCTACCTAAAATGACATTTTTAAACAACTCCTTACCTCATGAAAGCTAGACAAAATAACTTTAAGCTCTACATTCAACTCGTTCAAGCCTTTGGACTTATTCTTACTTTACTTTTTAGTTTTATTGGTGGACTTTATATGTTCAGCGGTAACATATTAATCGCAGGGCTCATTAGCGTCATTTTCGTTGTTGCCATCTATTATTTAATTATTAAATTTTGTTGGGAAAAAGAAAACAGAAAAAGGAAGGGCTACCCAACAAGCTTCTATGCCATGTTTGGATTATACGCCTTCATTAACTTGACCCTATCTGTTTTTGTCCTTCACTTTGTGAATGTTGAATTTTTTGAAAAAGAAGAAATTAAAAAAATTGGATTGAATAAAGTAAAAGGATTGGAAGAAATATACACGGATTACGAAACCCAATATCAAACTTTCACCTCTACTCTGGAGTCTCAGTTTATTACAAACATCAATGCGCTCAAGGGAGGTGCAAACGCAAGTGTGACTGCTACTTTAAACGCCGCGCCTTTCAATTGCGACGAGGGCTGTATAAATAATTTAAAGAGCCAACCTAACCTAGCACAAGCACTTCAGAAAAGAACTGCCTATTTGAACGAAGAGTTTGCACTGAAACCTATAGAACTTATAGGTGATGATAAAGTTGCATACTTCGAAAAAGCAAAGCAGAATATTTCCAATTGGAACAGAATGGAAATAACCAATACATTGGAACAACTTAACTTAAAGATTACAGCAGATAACGAAGCACTCAACAACGAACTTAAATCGAGAACGGTGAACACTTGCCAGCTTTCAGTACCTCAGAAGTCATTCATGCAAAATACGCTTATAAATCACCCGATAGATTTAGCGAAGAAGCACCTTGGAGCTTCAAGTATTATTGTGATTCTCTTGTTTCAAATGTTCATTCTATTGCCATACTTCCTTACGAAAGGAAGACAGTTTGGCTCATAACCTTTACCTATACAACCATTACCCATATGTGCAATGCTACGCCAAACCAACTGCCTGTATTAAACTCTATTAATACATACGGACAAACGGAAATAGACAACTTTATTCGCATTCATAATTTCGAATTGAACTGTCTTATTCAATACGGATTAAATGTTGAAAAGCTCAATAACATTGATTTAGAACTTACTAAAAAAAGAGTTAATCAAGAAAACATTTCCAAAGAGACGCTGGTAGGCGCCGGTATGCATCAATCGCGTATTGATCAAATCTTCGGTCCAGAAGCACAACCTGAACCGGAACCAATATATTACTCTAATCCATCACCTTCGGCACCTCCTATTGGATCATACAATGCGCAACTTATTGATCGAATTGTCAGAAGAAAGATAACTGTTAGCCAAATACAAGAGGCACTGCTCAACGACGATATATCGGAAAACGATTTAATAAATAGATGCTATTTAGATCAATCCATGGTGGAGCGCATTCGAAAGTACACCATGCAGCAAATGCCTGCTGTTGACTTTTCTAGTTTACCTCCGTTGCAAAAAGACCGAACAGATTTTTATTTCTTAGGAATGCCGTCAGCAGGTAAATCTTGCCTTATTGCAAGTATGCTTAGCCACTGGATGCGCATTGGAATTTGTAACCCGGAAGTTGCCAACCCGCGAAGCTCACAATACTTCAGAATTCTAGGCGGTGGATTTTCAAAAGGAATTCTTCCCATTGGGAACCCAAACAATTTCATTGACTACATTGAAGTAATACTTTCTATTGAAGAAGACAAAAAGGGATTCCTCGGAAAAACTACTCGAATTAAATACGACTTGCCCATTAATATCCTAGACATGGCGGGTGAGAAGTTCGAGCGTGTAGCTACAGAAGGACAAAGTAATTTCAATGAGCATAAGAACTACCTTCAAAACAACAACTCAAAGGCCTTGTTCTTTGTACTTGATTACTCGGTAGATAATGACGGTGCCGATGCCTTTGAACAAAGTTTGAATTTGATCATGGTGCTAAATAATTTGGAAACCATGGGTATTCTGGATAACACGGACAGCATTTATTTAGTGGTTACAAAGGCTGATATGTTTAATTGCCCGATGTCTGAATATGACGACCGTGCAGGAAAATATGTTTCGGAATATTACGGCTCATTCAAAAACCGAATGCTCGATTTAGCTAGCAAATACGAATTTGAGTGGGATGTTATTGCCTATTCCATTGGAGAGTGTACGTTCGGACAATTGTTGGTAGATTACAACCCGAGAACAAACCAATCGTTAAATACCTTCCCACAATCAATCACAGAAAAAGTAATTAGTCATACCGCTCGCTATAAAACAGGAGTGCGTGGATTATTCTCAAACTAACATCATGAATACGATTCAAGTTTATATTTGGGGGGTACGTTATGGTTTTACAGAGGGCACAGCTCTTTTCCCCGAGAGAAACAGGCTAACAGAGGCGTCTGAAATTCAGGACTACGACAATATTTGTCATTATTTCACTTCTGCAAAAGACGTTGCTTTTCGATCTGGTCAACGAGATTTTTATTTTCTCATGCAAGATCACCAATACCAAATCTATTCTTTGGTAGACAAATCGCACCAAGACATTGCAGGAAGAGAAACATACCTTGTTTATAGCATTGTTTGTCCAAAGTCGAATATCATTGGCGGGAGTATTAAAGACGGATTACAAAACCTAAAAAAACTATACAAAACCCGCAATGCTGACTATACGATTCGCACGAACATGTTCACCAATGATCAAGTTCGAAGTGTCATTTCCAATTTAACCTTATCGTCCGGAAATGCCCGCTCTATTGGTAACAATACCGTGTGTTACTTTCAGAATGAGTCTGAACTTAACTTAAATGATTATATTGGTGATGAAGTCTATTTCATGCAGACCGGAAGCAATCCGGAATTACCAATTCATTTGAATTTATCTACTCAGCAATTGAACCTGGGGCAAATAAATCAAGAAAATCAAAAAAGATCGCAAAGTGTTGTGGAATTCAGAGCCCTTCTGAGTGCAAAATCGAATTTTCAGAAGGCGAATGAATTATATAACACAGTTTCATCGGCACTCAATGAAAATGAGCGCACTTTGTTCGAGAATTGGAAATCTGAAATGCACTATTCAAGCGCAGTCTTTCAACTAAAAAACCTAATTAGTTCATTCATTCAGAACAATTCAACTGATTATTCTCCGTGTGAAAATCTGTTGGCTCAATTCCCAAAAATTACCAATCAACTAACTGGTGATGAACAAAAAGCTCTGCTTAATTGGCAAAATCTTTTAGATAATCAAATACTCACAAACGAGAAAAAGGAAATTGATGAGCTAGTTAATGATATTAATAAAGCCGAAAAACACGAATACGGCATACCAATTAACGCTGTTGAGACTAGACTTCAAAAAAATCAGCTCGAATCAAGATTACCTTCAGATTCGAAGATAAAGCTTAAGAACTGGCGCCGAATGCAGACGAATTCTGATATTCAGGATGACATTGTACATATTTACAAGGAAGTTACAACCAGAGACAGATCAACAATTCTTGTTAAACAAAATGAATGGCTGAAGACTATTGAGGGCTGGCCTAAAAGACTAAATGGCGCTTCTCCTTTTGATAAAAAAATGCAGGAGAAATATCAATTTCTTGTCAGTAAAAAATGGGTAAAGAACGAAAAGCCGATAGCTAAAATAGCAGTAATGGCATTTGTGGCCATTGCATTGACAGGTGGTGGTTTTTTCGCGGCTATGAATTGGGATAATTGGTTTTCACATGAAGTTGAGGGGCCAAAGGATCCGCAACCACCAAAAGACCCTGAACCTCCAGGACCAGTGACACCTAAACCTGCTGAAATTGCAAATAATCATATTGAATTCCCATACAATGGCACGACTTATCGTGTGGAAAAATCTCTATTAACTGATACAGGTAGTAAATTTGGAGGACAAACCGCTGGTTATGGAAATGGCAGCACCTATCGCTATATCGGAGGAAAGTGGGAGATGAAAACATCGGATAGCGATGAAAGTTGGGGTGCTCCTGGAAAAACTGATATACCCTTTATATTAGTTGAATGGAATAAAAGATTTAAACAAGAAGTAAAAAAAACCGAAGGTGAAGCTGATAATAAGGACTTCACAGAAACAGAAAAAAGAAAAACAGATGAAAGTGCAGCGGATAAAGCAAAAGCTGCGGAAAAAGCAGCTGCAGAGAAAGTAGCTGCAGAGAAAGCAGCTGCGGAAAGAGCAGCTGCAGAAAAGGCAAAGACAAAACCTCTAACTCCAGCTCAAAAAGCTGCGAAATTCGAAGAAATCAAAAAGGAGGTTAAAAATGGCAAGTGTGATGCTGATTGTATAATAAGTAAAGTGAAAGAGTTTAAATTCGGCGCAAACGAACAAAAACAACTAATGAATGAGCTTGATTAGACAAATGAATAAAATCATTCATAAAAAAACAACGAGTTCAGAGTTGATTTATATGCGAACTAAAAAAAATGGCATATGAAAAAGCTAAATAATCACAATGTTGCTAAAATAACCTTTAGCTCTATCTTGACGTTGGCCTTGGCCTCAGGTTGCTTTTTTGCTGGAATGAATTGGAATACCTGGTTTCCTGATGTTGTGGAGAATCCGCTACCTCCAGTAACTCCTAAACCTCCAGCTGGATCAGAAGGTGGTGATAAAGTTGTCCCTCCAGCCAATGACGAACAGTACACAGATTTTGAATATGATGGCAAGACTTATCGCGTGGAAAAATCATTACTCACCGAAGACGGAAGTAAATACAATGCGAATAAACGATTCTATCGCTTTTTAAACAATGCTTGGGAAATGAAAGAAGGAACCGCTGATGCCAAATGGAAACCTGCAACGCCTAGTAGTGACATTCCCCTAATTTTAGCTAAATGGGATGAGAAGTTTAGAACAGAGGAGGCGAAAAACAAGGGTGATCTCGCTCAAACGAACCCTCTACCACCAACTCCCCCGGTAACACCTCCAACAACTCCACCGGTAACGAGTCCACCTAAGGATCCTAAGCCACCGAAAACACCACGGACGGAAATTCCTAAGGTGACACCACCGACTAAAAAAACGCTTACTCCATCAGAAAAGGCAGCTATATACAAAGAAATTGAGATGGATGTCAGAGCAGGAAAATGTACCCCCGATTGTATAATAAACAAAGTGGCAGAGTTCCAATTCACCTCAAGCCAGCAAAAAAGACTAATGAATCAAATGCCTTAAAATTCTTTTACAGTTTTAACAATAATATACCATGAAAAAACACAGTCTCATCATTATTGTCATTGCCATAGCCGGACTCTTGTTCGGATTGAGTTTACTTATTACCAAAGGTCCTTTTGGTAGTGGCGGAGAACCTCCAAGAAAAAAAATGAATATCGATGAGCGCATAGATTCCTTAGGAAAATTACCTTTCAATGAAGACAGCGTGTTAACTATTGAAGGTGACATTAACATGTTCGAATCGGTTGGCAAAATTAATTCAGGAAAGAAATCAAGTTTACTCAGTAACCTTGAATATGCCAAGCAAAACGCATTGGTACTCTCACTGAAGAACTGGTTAAACAACAGCTGCAATGCTTCAGGCTTGGACAAGGTTATTCGAACTGCCAATAACTGTTCAAACAAATCCAATGAACTTCAAGATTTATTGAATACGCACACGCGCTACAACTCTGTTTTAAACTTCGAATCGAGACTGAATGCCTTTCTAGCTGGGCCCTATGATCAAGCACAGGCAGATGGACTAGCGAACGGAATATCTACAGCAATAAACGGCGAACCATTTCGCAACTGCACAGCAATAAGCAGTCTAGAAAGTAAAATTTATTCCGAAATCTCTTCCTTTTTTTATTTTGTAGACCAAGAATTTAATCAAGCCCAAGCAAGTAAAAACTGGTACAAAATTGATGAAAATGTCGTGATGAAGTATAAATATTACTATGCAATTTATCGACTAAACATAGAAGAACTAAATAAAAAATAAAAAAAGATGACTGCAAAATTACTCACTTCCATAACATTACTATTTCTCGGATTGACAGCCTTTTCTCAAGTCGATGTTGAGGAAAAGGTTAAAAAAGATAAGACTGAAATCAAAGATGAAAAAGGAAAAGACGATAAAGAAAATTCATCGAAAGAAAAACCTTGCAATCCGGAAGACCCAAAGCGACCGCTAACAAAAAAAGATTTAAGTGATTTAGCCGAACAATTCAAACTACTTCAAGAAGAGGTTAAGAATTTAAAAACGGGGGTAGATGGAATACCTATGGAGATAAACAAACAATACACGAAGTTAAAAGTCCTAGAAGATTCTTTAGTATCTTCTGCAGTGGCATATAAGAAGTTAGAAACCTCTAATAAAAAATTGATTGAAGAAAAAAAGCAAGCCGAGAATCTTCTCTCGGATGAGAAGAAACAAACTAATTTAGAAAAAAACCAAAAAAACCAACTCAGTGCTGAAGCTGAAGTCAAGGACAAGGCCTATGACCAAATAGTGAACGACTACATTTTACATTGTCAAAGTCCTGACAACTCAACAATTGACTTGATGAAGAGCCAGCTGAAGAAAGAGGAGACAAAAACAAAACTTGATGAATTTAAAAAGCAAGCCTCAGCGCTTCAATCGGCCATCACATTGCTGAAAAACGAGAATATATCAAAAGATGAATTTACAAAGGCGCAATTATCACTAACTAGTTTAATAGCGAATTCAACATTTCTGGGTCTTCAAAAATCTGCAATTGAAGTTAAAGCTGATTATGACCGTTTCCTTGAATTATGTTCGAAATTTGAAGAGGTGATGCAAGAAAATGTTAAGTATACTAATCCAAAATTTAGAGGAGATGAAGTATACAAATCTTCAGAAAAATACCTACTCGCAATTAAACCTTATCTTTTCCTTGTAAAAAAATTCGAGGATGCTCTAACAGATCCAAACTGTAAGCTAGGAATTCCATTGAAATAACTCAATGAAAAAGCGAATACCGATACTCACTATTTTCATTGTGGCGCTGGTGGCTTTGGGGTATATACTCTATACGCCGGAAACCAAGGTTGTGGATACTGACTCAGACGGATTTGCCGATGAGGTAGACAGATGTCCAACGGTAGCCTCTTCGCTGAACAACGGTTGTCCGAAAGATAGCGTGGTTCAGAATAACAACGATGCAGATGGCGATGGTTTTTTCGCGGGATTTGTTAAGGATGCTTCAACGCAAGATGTGAACGACAACGAGCCGTGCGTTCCAAACAAAAATTGCGGTACTTGTGATTTTGATAAAGACGGTATTACGCTTGAACAAGAATTAGCTAACAAAACAAATCCGGAAAGCGACGATACAGATAAAGACGGAATAAAAGACAAAGAAGACTCTTGCCCTCTTCAATATGGGCTAAGTGAAGCACAAGGATGTGAACGAGAATTGGATGTGCTGCTCGTACGTGGCGGAAATAAGTTTATGTACGACCCAACTATTCTTAATTATTGCCAAGCACAATTAGTAGTTTTGGATTGGCCTGCCGGAAAAGAAATTATTCGTTCCGGTACTTTATCTTTAGAAGATGGTGGAGAATTTAATTACCCCAAACAAAAACTCAAAAAAGGCTTTAATTATACTGTTCTTTTGGAAATTACCTCCGTTACAAAAGGTGTGAGGTTCAAAAACTTTAGGATAGATAAAATATCATTGTAAAATGCGTGTCTCTGTCATTATTATTTTTATTCTGGCATGCCAACCTTGTTTCTCTCAGGAGTGTTTTCCTTTGTTAAACGACAAGATTCAAGATTACCTAGACACTTCCTTTACAAGCAAAGCAAATTACTTTCAATTCATCGAAAGCAATGTATACTTGGCCACGAGCAGTATATCTAAAGACCGATTTTTTTTCGATATACCCTTCGACTATAAGTTTGAGTCAAGAAATAATGCATGCAAATCTAAGATTCGCGTGAAGCTGCTAGACAACTTCACAACAGCATATACCCGAGATTACACACCCGATCAATACAAACATATATTTTGGACCAACTTTACAGATTTAGATAACCATCTTGTCTTAAGAATAGATTTGACTTCAAGTCAATACGAAAGTTTGTTTGTTGACTATAGCGACGAATCAACGGTAAATTACTCGGAGAAGAAATACAAATTGTATGTCTATTCTCTCGCCAACGACGAATCGATTTTAATCTACGGAGACAAACCAACTGACGTCAGTCTCAAGTTCACAAAGTATGGGAATTAGATTCTATCCGACAATTTCGAGTATTTCAAAAATGAAAAAACTAAGAACCTCTTTATTGATTTCTTTCTTGCTTGTTGGACACTCTATATCGGCCCAAATTAAAATAGATTTCCCCTATTCTCCAATAGTGTTTCAACCCGAACAATCGTTATCACAATTTAGTACTAACGCGAACTTAAACGAAGTTGCACAATCGTTAAATTTCTCTGAAGTGAATCGCTGTGCCTATCTCACAGATTTTAAATATCAGAACAATTGGAACTCTCCCGCCTCATTAGTAGAGGGGAATTCTGTAACATACAACTGGTATGCCTTCAATACCCTATTCAATCAAATAGACTCCACAACTTTAGGCTACCGATTAGCAAATAACTCAGACAAAAATTACCTCCAAGCTTTCTACAAAAACAGCTTAAATAGCAGTGTACCCTCTTGCTGGACTGTTCGTGCTTATAAAACTTCGAATTTCCCTGCTACTTATCCAGCAAATTATTACGATAAAAAAGCATCTGTTTTTAATTCAGAAAGTAATTTGGAATCCAATCACGCTGCTGTGCTTATTCAAACCGTTCAGAGTTTTTATGACCACTCTCAACTCCCCTACTCCGAATTAAGTAACCGAATTACTAGCTCTGACAAAGGAAGATTCCAAAACATCAATCAACTTTCTAAAATCGCATTCGAGAACAAATACAAAGAGAAAATAAATTTAATCGCTCGTTCCAATGACGAAAACTTCACTGTGACATGGAAAGGAAATTTCGTTTTCACAACTACTGAGAGTTCCTTTTCAAACTTCACTTTTCAGTCAAACATTATTCTAGATACCGAACAAATTATTAAAGTAACAGAAGGTATTGAAAGCGACTTCAAGCAGTGGACACAAAAATCATACTTCGTCGCTTCACGCGGAAATAAAACATACAGAGTGCCCAGTGAACTAGCCATTCAGTTTAGTTTTCAAAAGCAATCCAAGATGAATTCAGTTCCCTTGGATCTTGCAAATGAGACGCTTTTTCACACTTTGCTTAAAGGCAGGTACAAGGGAGAACTGAAACTGCCCGTAAACACCCAAATAAAATACTCAACGTTTTCCACTACTTTAACTACCGGTGACTACAATGTTATTCCTTTGGAAACAGATGTCATGCGCGTGTTATCTATTGATCTTCCAAAATCTTATGGTGCTTTACCCATGATGTCTTTCTTTGGCCGAGGATACAAAAACGGAACTAGTGGATCGAAGCGGTTGTTTTCAACCTCGGAGAAGAATAAAAGATGTGCCACACAAAAATTTATGGTTATTGGCTTCGCTGCAGGAACACTTTCCGGTTTGACCCGCTTCTTTGCGAACAGTTTGTATAATGAAGATCCCATTAGGTACAAGAATTCACCGAATGTAGCCAATACCAGCACGAAAATTCTCACAGGCTCTTGTATATTGTATTCAACCATGATTGTCATTGACTTTTCCCGAACATTACGCCTGGTTAAAACAACCAAAAGAAAAATTGCAGCTATCAACTCCATGCTCGATGAGAATGTTATTTATTCGAAGTAATAATTTCTGTAAGATTTGAGAAATTAGCTTTTACTTTAATTTCCCCATTCGCAAACTTCCCTTTAACTGCAACATGTTAAATTAGAGGAAGTCATTATTTCGAAATAGAAACCTCACTCCCCAAAACCAAAAAATCCCACCTTGCAGTGGGACTTTTTTATTTCCAGCAATCAATTTTTTCGATACTTTTGAATAACCTTACTATTCTATTTATGTCGAAAATTCTTACGCTGATAATTTTCTGTGCACTCTTATTAAACGGATGCACAATAGAAAAAAAGCGATACTCAAACGGATATCACACGACATGGAATGTCCAAAAGTTTATTCCAAAGAAAACAACGGCTACAAATTTCAAATCTGAAAAGTATAGCCTGTTGAATATCCCGAAATCTGAAGAAGACAAGAACAACCGAGATGGCAAAGCTTCCATAGACACCATTCAAAAGAACAACGTCACTACACTCACTTTTGGGAAAGTAAATTCCAAAATAAAAAAGCAACACTTATCGATTTCAAATACCGACACCGTTCCTGAAACCAAGAGCCCCAATCCAACTGAAGTTAAATCGGCAGAAAAGTATAATCAAGAGGAAAAAGACTTCAAACGTATCCTTCGATCGTGGTTAAGTCTCGCAATAAGTACTGTTGCTTTCTTCGTGAGTATTCCTATTCTCGTAGAAACCGATGCTGGTGTGGCGTGGGCACTTTTCGGACTTGGTTTTGTAGGGGTGGTCGTTTCTATCATATTAATTATTACCTACACTATCATAAAAAACAAGCACCTCGATCAAAGTCATATCTATTATAAACAAGATACCGTTGGGACACCCATAGCAAACCCAAACGTACCGCGCGACCAAGAAGAAATAGCTTCAAAAGTGACGGACTTAAATAAGAAAATTAAGCGTTACAATATCGTCCGTTTCACATTACTTCCTCTTTCAATTTTGACTTTTACCTACCTGTTCCTGTTTGGAATGGCGAGTCTCGTGCTTTTCTCCATTTATACGAGTAAACGTAAACGACTCATTGCAGTAAAAAATAACCTACTCAATATCGAACCAAAAACAAATCCCGCTTCAAAACTAAACACTCAAAACACCGCTTCACTGCAAGAACAACTTGAAAAGCTAAAAAAGAAGATGAGAATCAATAAAATATTCATGGTACTGAGCTGTCTTACCATTATCATCATGGCAGCTGAAGCCTCGACTGCCGCCTTGAGCGCCATACCAGCAGTAGTTCTAGCTCTTCTAATCTCAATCTTAATTCAGATAATTTGGTCGGTTAAAAAGACCAATGTCAGTGACGAACTGAATTTGATTCATTAAAGTTGAAGAACAAAATCACTCATCGACTTCCTAACCTTCTTCGCATTGATTAAATAATCCTTTTCCGGATTTCTATATCCCAATGGAAGTAGAAGCACAGACTTCAATCCTTTCGCTTCAAGACCCAGAATGCGATCGACTTCGGCTGGAATAAATCCCTCCATAGGTGTGCAGTCTACTTCTTCCATTGCGGCTGCTAACATGGCTATTCCAAGAGCTATGTAGGCTTGCTTCGATGCATGCTCGAAATTCGCTTCAGCAGGGCGTGGAGGATAAGCTTTCAAAATACTATTGCGATAGTTCTCCCAACCCTCACTCTTCACCCCTCTTACTTCATTCACTAAATCGAACCACTTGTTAATGCGCTCCTCTGTATACGTATCCCAGGCCGCGAAAACCAAAAGATGCGAGCAGTCTTCAACCTGACTTTGGTTGTGCGCTGCTGCTCTCAGCTGTGTCTTCAATTCTGGATTTGTTACAACCAACAATTCGTATGGCTGCAAGCCGCTTGAAGACGGCGACAAACGTATCGCTTCCAAAATTCTTTCAATCTTATCGTCGCTTACTTTCTCTCCATTCATGGCCTTCACCGCATATCTCCATTGCATTGCTTCTACTGCATTCATAATCTGTATTTTTGTAAAGTTATTTCGAATAACACAGTTCAAACAACAAACTCCTCAGCATGTTTACCGGTATTCCCAAATTTCCTTAATTTCACTTTTCGTTTACAACCTGCACCATGAGATTAAACCTAGCGCTATTGGCGTTCCTATTTTGTGTAATAGCCTTTACCTCCTGCTCCATTGAAAAGCGCATCTATGAAAAAGGATATCATATTTCATGGCTGCATCCAAAACCGATGAACCCTCTGGCAGATGTTTCACAAGACCTTCCGCAGGACCTTTCGGAGAATCTTTCGGAGAATCTTGAAACAGATGTTTCACAAGACCTTTCGAAGAATTTTGAAACAGGTGTTTCACAAGACCTTTCGGAGAATCTTTCGAAGAATTTAAAATTTAAAACGCCTTCCGACACCATTACGCCAACGAATAAAGAAGAAGATTACTTCGGACAAAAAGAAACCTCCTTACCAAAAGAATACAAAGAACCTTTTTTCGGCCATCCGATAAGAAAACCCAAAACGGTAGAACAGCTAAAAAAAGCAATTGGAAGAGATTTCAAACTTGTTTTGCTTGCTATGATTCTCGGCGGTATTTCTGGCGGATTACTCGCCCTCGTTGGACCGTCAGCAACTAGCGTGGGAGATGGACTCGTTTTCCTAACGGTTGTATTCGTTCTGTCAATAGCTGGATTCATTTTCTACCTCGTTCGAGGTTTACTCCGAATTATAAAACTTACAGTGCTCAAAATATTCGGAAAAAAAGACGATGTTGCCATTAACAAAAAAGAAAAAAAACATCGCTTGAGAGAGTCTGAACACCAATACCTCAGGAGATTCGGATTGTGGTTTGGACAAAATTTGTTCAGCCCGATTGGACGATTGAAAATTCTCGGACTGCTTCTTCTAATTGCTATTCCGATACTCGTGATTTTAAATCCGCATTAATTCGGAAAATATTCCCACACAAACTCCTGTTGAATTTCGCTGCTCGAACTGCCGAACATAATGCGGTATTTTCCTTGCTGAAACTTCCATTCATTATTCCCCGTGTATTCCTGAAGTTCTTGCTGACCAACTCGGAAAATCAATTCTTTTTCTTCGTTGGGTTGAAGGAAAACTTTCTGAAATCCTTGGTTCGAGTCTTTGTATGGTAAGATTTGTGCTTGTAATTGCAATGAAACAATGCAAGCAAAAAACAGTATTTGAAGATTCAAAAGTGATGCGCATGAAACGTATTCATCACGAAAGAACTGCGAAGCTTCATGTCTAAGCCAGCTTCAATCGCCATGGATTCCACACGTGCCATCATTCCATTTACTTGATCAATGGACATTCCTTTCTTCTCTGCTAAATGCTCCACCACCGAAGCACCCGCATCTTCCGGAGTAACACTCGGATCTAGCTGAAAACTCTTCCATTCAATCTCTACTGTCTTCCCAGTCTTCGCAATTGCTTGCTCTAAATGACGCTTCCCGATGTAACAAAACGGACATACAATGTCGCTCCAAATTTCTATTTTCATTGTGCAATATTAAGGACAACTTTGCGAAGCAATCTTGTGCAACATCTTTCGAAGAATCTACCCTTCCAGCTCTTTCAAAATCTGATTCACATCCTCCTCCGTCGATGTCAACTTCGTTTTGCAGATGGTGATTAACTCCGAAGCGCGCTTCACCTTTTCAGATAAAATGTCTACGGTAATTTGTCCCAATTCAATTTCCGTTACAATGGCCTGCAACTCTTCGAAGGCACGCGCATAGTTTACTTCTGGTTCACTCATATTTTTATTCTTTAATAGATTTTAATGTTCCGTTATATAATAGTGTTGTTATCTCTTCGCCTGAATTCACTTGATTCTCATCGGTCACCGCCTTGCCATTCACGAGGGTTATACTGAATCCGCGTTTCAAGACATTTCGTGGATCTAACAAACGAACGCTATTCTCCAATCCGTTTACCAACATTAGATCTTTCGACAACCGAACGTTTATTCGGTTTTTCATTCCCTCTTGCAATTTCGAAACAGAAACCCGTTCTGCGGTCAAGAGTGTTCGCGCGTCGTTGGCCAAGGCTTTGGAAAGCTTTTGAATATTTCCTTTCTCGTTAGAAACGTGCTGAATTGTTTTCACGCGCAAACCCACACGAAGCGTTTCAATCTTCGAAGTGTTCTTGACCAAGGTTGTTTCCACCACAGAGCGAAACAACAGCACAAAGCCATGCAATTTCGATTTCGTTTCGGAAAGAAGACGCAACGATTTGTCTGCTATCGCTTCTTCAGCACGTTGAACGGGTAAAGAAAAATTATGAAATTGCTGAATAAAGTAATTGCCCAGGTCTGTCGGCGTAATTAGATTTTTATAAGCCACCATATCTGCAACCGATTCATTCACCCGGTGACCAATACCCGTGAGCACGGGCATAGGAAATTCGGCAATGACTTTGCACAGGTTCACATTGTTGTAGCAGGCCAATCCGATATCACCGCCTCCACCTCGCACAATTACGACCGCATCGAAGTGATGGGCGACTTTACGAATGCGATTGAGCTGATTGGTTAAATCTGCAACAGCCTTATCTCCTTGTAACAAAGAAGGAAAGAGCATGTGGAAGAATTTGTACTTCCAGGCGTTCTCATCGAGCACGTGGGTGAAATCTTGATATCCCTTGCTGTTCGCTACAGAGATAATAGCCAATCTTTGCGGAAGCAGAGGCAAACTCTTTTTCCGATTCAAATCGAAAATGCCCTGCTTCTTTAGTGCCTGGATGCTGTTCTGCTTTTCCTGCTCTAAATCGCCTAAGGTGTAATTCGCATCTATTTCATGAATAGTTAAAGAAATACCATATTTCGAATCGAATCCAACCGAAACATTCATAAGCACCTTAATACCATCTTTCAGCGGTTCTTGAATGGCCTGAATAAAGCTCTGGTTAATGCGCTCAAAGTCGTTCTTCCAAAGATTAGCGCGCATTTCAGCAACAATGACTCCGTCTTGCTTTTCTACCAATTCCGGATAGGCGTGTCCACTTTTCGGATAAAGATTCAGCTTGTTCATTTCAGCAACTATCCAGTAACGGCCATCGAATGCAGACTGTACTGCTCTATGAATGCTTTGAGTAAGTTGAAGAAGGGTAAATGTTTTTTTAGGGGCTGACATAGGGAGTGAAATTAGGACGAAAATTCACCTTCGTGCCCATTGTGGATAATTATTTCACCGTGCCAAAAAATTTATTTTCAGTCGAGTTTTATTTGAATTAATTCCGGAAGGCTTATCAAACTTGAAAATAAATATTTTTTAACATCGGTCGAAGCGATTCGTTTTTTCAACAGTTAAAAACTATTTGCCCTTTCGCGCGAGAAGTCATTCTACTTTTGATATCCCGATTTGAAAAAATCACCCCGCTTTATTTTTTAAACGCTCAACTCCTTTATTCACGGCACTTCCCGCACATACAGGAACAGCCACTGCTTTGACTTTTTTTCGTGCAGCAACACTGCACACCTAACAAATACTTTCGCCCAGAAGACTAAAAACTATGCATCAAATATTCATTCACGCTGAGAATTTCACTGTATTTCAAGAAAAACAAACCTGGGAAATTGGAAGATTAAATTTCCTTTACGGAGAATTAGCAACAGGAAAAAGCAGTTTAATTAATCTCCTTGAATTATTCCCAAGTAACGATCAAGAAATGAAAGAAGTAAAATACTTCCAGTCGTTTGGTCCTTACGCCAATTTCGAGAACATCTTACACGACAAGAGCAAACCTTTGAAGATTGGCTTTGAGGTACGCGCAGAAATTGGTGTGTTTACACAAACCTATGAATTCAAATCAGCTGAAAAGAAAAAGGAAGCAATACTCTCCAATTTCAAAATTATCTTCAATGAAGAACTTATCTTTGAATACGCCGATGGCGATGGTCAGCTGTTTACCCTTCCCACCTTGAACCTTTTCGAAGCAGCTAAGGACTTCCTTTCCAAACAAGAGAAAAATATTCCTTTAGCAGTGGATTGTCCTACCCGATCTGAATTACTCATAGCCGTTTTTCGTTTAGCCGATGATTCGAATTTCATTGGACAAGCCGAGCGCGAATTCTTCCAGCGAACCCCAGCGCTGAAAATGAGAAAAAAAGGCACCAACCAAGAAAGCGATCTTCCCTTTGAAGATTTTTTCTTTCAACTCTTCGAAATAACTGAATTCAATAGCTTAACAGAATTCGCCGAATCACTTTCCTGGTTTATCCGTCAATGCTTCTCAACGCTAGGACTTTACTTTCAAAGAAACCTCCTTAACACTGCGAAGAACTACAATCGCTTCACACCTACTGCATTTAAAAATATTGAAGACGGTTTTAAAAAACTCGACGAATTTGAACTTTTTTCTGACGCAAAAAAAATCACACCCATTTTTAAAGATTTCGGATTGCCCAAGCCTATTAAGTCCGAGCTCACTGACAGCGAAGGAAACAACTACGGTTATTCCTATCTCTTCGAATATTCGAACAAGAAACGTGTTCAATACTACCAGCTGAGTTCAACGGAACAACGAAAAATCTTTTTACTCACGCAAATCATCGCACATCAGGACATGCACTGTGAATTCAATTTTCACAATGATCACGGCTGGATGTACCTAGACAATTTAGAAAACCTCATGCCTGTTGCCGAGCTTGGCACCTTCATAAAAAATCTCTTGAAGCATTTTCCGAACTACAATTACTTTTTTGAAACAAGAGGAACACACATTGAAAGTCTGACCAAAGAACTCATTCGTTCAAAGAAAATAACGAAGTCAGATATCCGGATTTACCACTTCATTAAAAATAAAAAAAAATCACACATCACACGTGAGTCAGCACACCGTAACTAAAAGAAGCGAAGTGTTTCCTTCGCTCTACAACACCAATAAAACCAATGTAAACTGGAAAAAGAAAATCCCCCTTCAACTTCACTTCAATTAAAAAAACAAGGTTGTCAAAACTTTACTTAGCCTTGTTCAACACCACATCTTTGCGTAAATAATTAAACAAAATGAATAAACAAAACGCCACCCACTACCACATTGTCTTGGACAAAAGTGGAAGTATGCAATCGCATTACAAAGAAACCCTTGAAGGGTTGAATGAAAAGCTTCATTCAATAAAAGCCATTCAAGAGCGCAACTTAGATCAGCCGATCTATGTATCGCTAACACTATTTTCAGACAGTCCTGAATTGGTATTCGAAAACCTGCCTGCAGCAGAATTACCTGTACTTACGGAAAAAGATTATGTGTTAGACGGAATGACAGGATTGCTTGACGCCATAGGTACCGTGATTAACCGCATGAAATATGCAGTTGGACGTGACCTGAAGGAAAAGAACGGAACGGTTATGATTGTTATTTTCACAGATGGCGG